>JACRLO010000035.1 GCA_016235245.1 Nitrospirota bacterium
TCATTGCCCGTCACATTCCAGTACAGCTCATCATACTCGTTAAAGAATCCGAGCTGGTGGTCAGTGGTATATGTCAGTTCATACTCATATATGCCGGGGGCAAGGGTTACGTTATCGCTGCCGATGTAGGTCCTGATCCCATTCTCATAATCCTTCGTGGCATACGGCTCCGGCTTTCCGCCCCTCTTGACGCCGACCATACGGAACCCCACTTTTCTGATCTTGCCTGAGGCCTCTTCATATTTTTGCGGGAAATCCCTGTAGATGCCGTGTTTGATCTTGATCGCTTCACTGCGGATGACAATGGTCTCGGTAACCGTCAGATGTGCATCCTCATGCACCGTGATATCGCTATGAAAGCTGAGGATCCGCTCGTCTGCCTGCGCAACGGGAACAAGCAGACAGAAGAGGAAAAGCAGGGCCAGCAGGCGGGTCTTCATGCCTTATTTATCGAGGCGAAGGCTGATGACCAGCAATACAATGCCGTCAGCCAGCATGAGGAGATTAAGGATTGCGCTCTGGCCATGCAGGGTCCGGAACTTTTTTCTGAGCTGATCATCAGGAGAGGTCTTTTCAAAAGAGGCGATCTCCTGTTTGACTCTTTTAATCTCCGGATGCAGTCTGACACTCACATACAGCGACAGTATGACAGCCGCGGTCAAAAGGAAAAGAGACAGGTTGTAACCGGGAACCGCCCTGTCCTGAACAGAGAGCAGAAAAAGTACAAGGGACAGGACAGCGACAATTATGGAAAAAAGGAAATACGAGGGGAAGAGCTTCCCCACGATATCGCCGGCCATATCCTTGCCATAGGATTTGAAGATCACCGGCGTGACAACAAAGGTGAAGAGAAAAATGCCGCCGACCCAGAGAGAAAGTATGAGGGTATAGAGATGGGTTAGTATCGTTTTCATGGAGACATTATAGCCTAAACTCTATCGGTAATGAAGACGCAGGACCGGCACAGCAGCCTGTACCGTTAAACAGACCTGTATTTCGAGCCAAATATCAGGTAGAGTATAGGAGTATGCGTTTTGACGAACTGAACATCCATCCAAAGGTCCTCGAAGGAATACAGGCTGCGGGATTTTCAACATGTACGCCTGTCCAGGCCTTGACCCTGCCGGAAGCCCTGAAAGGGCGGGATATTGCGGCTCAGGCGCAGACCGGCACCGGCAAGACTGCCGCATTTCTGATCTCGGTATTTTCAAGGATGCTTACCATGCCTGCTCCGGGCCAGGGACCTTCGCCGCGGGCGCTGGTTATTGCGCCTACCCGCGAACTGGTCGTTCAGATTGAGGCAGAGGCAAAACTGTTGGGCGGCTTTACAGGATTTACGATCGTCTCTGCCTACGGCGGCATTGACTATCTGAAGCAGAGAGATGACATCGCCAGAGGGGTTGATATGCTGATCGGCACACCAGGCCGGCTCATCGACTACCTGAAGCAGAAGGTCTATAGTCTGAGAAAAACCCAGTTCCTTGTTATTGACGAGGCTGACCGCATGTTCGACATGGGTTTTATCGCTGACCTCCGCTTCATGCTCAGGAGAATGGCGCCCTACAACGAGCGGCAGTCCATGCTCTTTTCAGCAACCCTTTCAAACCGCGTCATGGAGCTCTGCTATGAACATATGAACAACCCCGAGCGGTTTTCCGTAACGCCCGAACAGATGACGGTCGATATTATCGAGCAGGAACTGTATCACGTGAGCAAGGAAGAGAAGTTCGGCCTTCTTCTGGGACTTCTGAAGCGGGAGCCGGGCGGCCACTATATTATCTTCTGCAACATGAAGTCCACCGCAGACAGGCTGAAGACGCTGCTGAACGCCAATGAGTATCCTGCGGCAGCCATCACCGGAGACCTTCCGCAGGACAAGCGGATCAAGGTGCTGAACCGCTTCAAAAGCGGAGATCTCGCGATTCTGATTGCAACTGACGTTGCCAGCAGAGGCCTGCATGTCGATGGCATCACCCATGTGATCAACTATGACCTTCCCCAGGATTCAGAGGATTATGTCCACCGCATCGGCAGGACAGCACGGGCGGGTGCAGGCGGCAAGGCGATCAGCCTGGCCTGCGAAAGCTACGTGCTTTCGCTCCACGACATAGAAGAATATATAAAGAAAAAGATACCGACTCTGCCCGTAACCGATGAGTTGATCGTTACCGATTATAAAAGAGTATCGTTGCATCAGCCTCAATCGCGAAAAGGGCCTCCTTCTCGCGGGAAAAGACCTTCAGATAAAGGGACAAAAAAATATACGTCCGGATCTGGCAGCAGGAGCACTGGCTCCTCAGGATCAGAAAGCCGCCGCAGACCTGACAGCCAAAAGCGGGCCGGGAAAAAACCTGCGTCTCATGCCAAGCCTGAGCCATCCGGCAGATAGCAGCGATTCAAACACGCAGTTTTCGAACGCTTATTCGTGAAGCAGGGCCAGTTGACAATGATGGTTCATTTCATATAATATCTAAACATTGCAACTATCAAATGCACGAGGAGGCATCCATGTCAGACAAGAAATTCGTTTTTACCCTGTCGCACACAACTACCAACCCTATTGAAGTCCTTGGCATTATGAAAATCGCTTCGAACATCAAGGCCTTTTCGGACGAGTCAGAGATCGCTATTTTTCTTATCGGAGAAGGAGTTCAGTTGGCAAAAAAAGGTGTTATTGAGAATATCTCGATGGAGTTTGAGGGCAAGCAGGTCAATTTCGGCGAAATGCTCGAACTACTGGTCGATTTCGGCGTCAAGTTCTACGTCTGCCATGCCTTTATGCCTGGTTATGGTCTCACCCCGGAAAACATGATTCAAGGGGCAGAGATCAAGTCCAGCTCATATCTTGGAGAACTGCTTCTTCAGGGATACATACCCTTCTCACTCAGCATATAGGCTTTCATTTCGAAAAAAAAAGGCTCCCATGGAAACATGAGGAGCCTTTTTTTTGACTGCAGGAGATTATACAGAGTCGATATCGTCGTACAGCGATGATTCTGTCGAATAGTAAGGGACTTTTTCCGAAGAGATATATTCATAGACACCGGCGGCAACCGAACCCGCAACCATGCCTGCTGTTGCCCCCAATAGACTGCCCTTTGCAGGATGCTTCCGGTCAGACAGCATGCCCATCGCTGTCCCTGCTGCAGTCGCAATTCCAAGCCATATGAGATATCGTGTTTTATTCATCCTCTCCTCTTCAAAAAGCAGTATAGAATACCACGAACGCCTGCATTCGGACAAAGGATATAGACAACATCTGCGCGATACTCCTTCCAGTGATATAATGAACTCATCATGACACCACAGCACGGAAACATGCTCTCCATTGCCTGGCTCTGCGCTGCCCTGGCGGCCATCCTTGCAGTTGTCGCGATAACCGCCGGGTTCGGCACACGGATAGGCTGGTGGGGATATAGGACAGGGCTTTCGCTCCTGAAATGGTCAGCCTGCGCTGAGCTTGCAATTGCAGCCTTCTCACTCGCAGGCAGTATCCTTGCCGCTTTCCGGGGTGGCAGCAGCGGACTTCCTCTGTATCTCCTTGCGTTCGTCATCAGCATTGCTTCGGTCATTGTTCCGTTTCGCATGTATCTTATTTCCCGCAGCGTGCCGGCGATCCATGACATCACTACGGACACGGAAAATCCTCCGCAATTCAATAGAGTCCTCGGCTTGCGAAAGGGCGCACTGAACCCGGCCGAATATGGAGGCCCTGAAATTGCACAACAGCAGAAAAAGGCATATCCGGACATTGCACCCCTGACGCTTGAAGTCCCTCCGGAGAAGGCCTTTGACCGAGCGCTTATCGAAGCAGGGAAGCAGAGATGGCAAGTTGTGAATGCTGACAAAGGCAATGGTCTGATCGAAGCCACGGATACGACATTCTGGTTCGGGTTCAGGGACGATATTGTAATCCGTATCACCCCTGAGGGAAACGGCAGCCGCGTCGATCTTCGCTCATTGTCTCGCGTCGGCAGGAGTGATGTTGGAGCGAATGCAGGCAGGATACGCAGATATCTGAATGCCCTGAAAAAAGGAGCTTAACCATGTTCCTTAAAATAGGCCACCGCGGAGCCGGTGCGTATGAGATCGAAAATACGGTTGAGAGCTTTAAGAAGGCTGTAGAGCTGGGCGCCAATGCCGTTGAACTTGATGTAAGGCAGTCAAAAGACGGGCATCTGATCCTCTCCCATGACGATAACCTCAAGAGAGTATTCGGGATTGACCTGCCCGTCCACGAAGCTTCATTGGCAGAGCTGAAAAAGACGAGCGGCAACAAAATGATCACCCTCGAAGATGCACTTCAGGCCTTGGGCAGCAAGGTCAAAAAGATCCTCGTAGAGTTGAAGGAAATCGGGCATGAAAAGAAGATCCTTGATACGATCAAGAAAGAAAAACGTAAGGGAAAGGTTATCATCGTCTCCTTCCATACCGAGGCACTCGACGCTGTACGAAAACTCGACCAGGAGATCGAGACCGGACTGATCTATACGAAATTCAGGAACCCCATAGAAGCGGCATTAAAGCTTCAGGCCCAGTATCTTGTTCCTCTTTATCGCTTCACCCATACCAGGGATATCGAAAAGGCCCATAAGAACAACCTGAAGGTGATCGTCTGGACCATCAACACAGAAGAAGAAGCACGGACATACAGAGCCAAGGGAGTTGACGGCATCGCAACCGATAAGCCTGATATCTTTCAGGGGATTTCGTGATCATGCCTGCCAGCCCGCTCTCCATGCCCTTTGTTGCCTTCCTTATTTTCACCCGGTAAAATAGATAGCACATATTTACTTCCGGCGACCTGTAGGCATTAACTATCTCTCGCCCCACGTAACAAGGATTCAGTTTAGCTGCGGAAAGAAAGTTCAGGGGAACTAAAAAGTCACTATGGATATATATAAAGAGATTGCGCGGCTCAATCCGCGGCAGGAAGAAGCGGTCATGCAGACTGACGGGCCCCTCCTTATCCTCGCCGGAGCCGGTTCAGGCAAGACCCGGGTCATCACGATGCGGACTGCCTACCTGATAAAGACCGGCATCACCAGGGCAGGCTCTGTCCTTGCCGTCACCTTCACCAACAAGGCGGCAAAAGAGATGCGTGAGCGGGTGAAATCCATGCTGAAGGGAGAGGCCGGCACGCCGGTTATTTCCACCTTTCACTCCCTCTGCCTCAGGATACTCAGGCGTGAGATCGAGCATCTCGGGTACCGGAAAGACTTCACGATCTATGATACGTCCGAACAGGTCTCGCTCCTGCGGAACATCCTGTCTGACATAAAATTCTACGATAAGACATTCAAACCGGAAAATATTCTCGAAAGAATCAGCAGGACAAAAAATGATTTTTCAGCTCCCGAGGCAACCGCATCGGACAAGCCCCTTGAAGAGGCCTCGGCCATGCTCTATCCCAGGTATCTCGATGCGCTCAAATCGCTGAATGCCCTCGATTTCGACGATCTTCTTCTGCTGACGCTGAAGCTCTTCAGAGAGCATCCTGATGTGCTTGCGCAGTATCAGAATATGTTCCGTTATATCATGGTGGACGAGTACCAGGACACAAATAAGGTGCAGTATGATTTCATTAAACTTCTTGCAGGCGAGAGAAAAAATCTCTGCGTGGTCGGCGATGACGATCAGTCCATCTATGGATGGCGGGGAGCCAACCTCGGCAATATCCTCCATTTCGAAAAGGATTTCCCCGGCACAATCATCGTGAGGCTTGAGCAGAACTACCGCTCTTTCGGCAATATCCTGACTGCGGCAAACAGCGTAATAAAGAACAATAAAAGGAGAATGGCAAAATCCCTCTGGTCTGCACGGGGAGAGGGACCGAAGGTCAATATCCTGAAGGCGCGTGACACAGAGGATGAGGCAGCATGGATCGTTGACAGGATCGCGACGATCAAACTCGAAAAAAATACCCCCTACGAGCATTTCGCCGTAATCTACCGCGCAAATATCTTTTCCCGGCCCTTTGAAGAGGCACTCAGAAAACAGCGCATACCCTATTCCGTAGTCGGCGGAACAAGCTATTTCGAAAATAAAGAGATAAAAGACCTCGCGGCGTACCTCAAGATCATCGCCAATCCTTCTGACGACTTGAGCCTGCTGCGGGCGGCAAATGCGCCGAAACGGGGTTTGGGCCCTTCTGCGCTGGGCCTGCTTTCGGAATTCAGCCGCGCCCATTCCATAAGCCTTCTCGATGCCTTTGGCAGGGCAACCGAGGCGCCCGGCCTGGGACCAAAGCCTGCGTCATCAGCCAGGGCCCTTTTCAGCCTGCTTGGGCGATACCGCGACCTGTTCAGCAAAGGCAGAGAAATGGACAAGACGCTCAAGGCCCTTATCGATGAGGTCAATTACCGCGATTATATCAGTGAACTCTACAAAACCCCTGAGGTCTCATTCAGGAAGATAGAAAATCTCGATGGTTTTGCCGAGTCTGTGCGTCACTATGAATCCGCTGAAGTATCACCTTCTATCCATGGATTTCTTGAAACCATGGCGCTCACTGACCTGATGGATGAAAAGGAAGAAAAAGGCGGCTATGGCGTTACGCTCATATCGTTCCACTCCTCCAAAGGTCTTGAGTTCCCTGTCGTATTCATTGCAGGCGCTGAAGAGGATATCCTGCCGCACAAGAAGTCTGCGGACACTGAGGGAGGCCTGGAAGAAGAACGAAGGCTTTTCTATGTAGGGATAACACGGGCAATGCACGAACTGTATATCACCTATACAAACCAGAGAACGAAATACGGAAAAGAAGCACCCTCAAGCCCCTCGCGCTTTCTTGACGAACTTCCTGAGGAGGTCGTTAAAAAACTCGATCGTTTCGAGAAACTTTCCCCTGAAGAGGAAGAGCTCTATGCCAGGAAGTGCTTTGCAAACATACGCGCCAAATTAGGAAAATAAAAGGAACCAATGAACGAATTGCATATATCCATAATCGCAAAAGAGCTTGGCATAACGCCTTCACAGGTAAAGGCAACAAATGCGCTGCTCGATGAAGGGGCAACAATCCCCTTTATCTCCCGGTACCGCAAGGAGGCGACCGGAAGTCTTGACGAGGTCGCTGTCGCTGCCATCAGGGACAGGCTGGAGCAGCTCAGGGAACTGGATAAACGGCGGGAGGCGATCCTGAAGTCTTTGGAAGAACGCAGCCTGCTTACCGATGAGTTAAAAGCAAAGATCGACAGCGCTGATTCCCTGACCATCCTTGAAGATATCTATCTTCCCTTCAGGCCCAAGCGCCGCACACGGGCCATGATGGCAAAGGAAAAGGGGCTGGAACCTCTTGCCGCCGCCCTGTTTGTACAGGAAGAGATGGATATCGAAACCGCGGCCTCTTTGTATCTGGATGAGGAAAAAGGCGTGGCCACTTCAGAGGAGGCCCTGGCCGGAGCGCGGGACATAATTGCCGAATGGATCAGTGAGGACCAGGAAGCGCGTCAGAAGATGCGGGAACTCTATGCCTCTGAAGGCATGCTGCGGTCAAAGGTGATGACCGGCAAAGAAGAGGAAGCAATAAAATACCGTGACTATTTTGACTGGGAAGAACCCATAGCAAAGGCCCCTTCGCACCGGATCCTTGCGATCCGCCGGGGAGAAGCTGAGGGTTTCCTGATCATGCGCATAACCCCTCCTGAAGATGAAGCGCTTAACGTTCTTGAGGCGCTCTTTCTGAAAGGGGACAATGCGGCTTCCGGGCAGGTGAAGCTTGCCCTGCATGACAGCTACAAGAGGCTGCTCACCTCTTCCATGGAAGGCGAGACCCGTCTTGCTGCCAAGAAACGGGCTGACGAAGAGGCGATTCGCGTTTTTGTCGAGAACCTGAGGCAGCTTCTGCTGTCCCCTCCTCTGGGCAGAAAAAGCGTGCTGGCCATTGATCCCGGCTTCAGAACAGGCTGCAAAGTCGTCTGTCTCGACCAGCAGGGGAAGCTTCTCCATCATGACACCATTTATCCCCACTTCTCCGATAAAGGCATTGGCGAGGCAGAAGCCAGGATCAAAGACCTCTGCAGCCGCTTTACTATTGAGGCGATAGCCATAGGCAACGGCACAGCAGGAAGAGAGACCGAAACGTTTGTCAGAAGTCTCGGTCTATCGCCCGCCATACACATTGTTATGGTGAATGAAAGTGGTGCATCGATCTATTCAGCATCAGAGGTGGCGAGAGAGGAATTCCCTGACCTTGATCTCACCGTCCGGGGATCAGTCTCGATCGGCCGTCGTCTCACCGATCCTCTTGCCGAACTGGTGAAGATCGACCCTAAATCCATTGGCGTTGGCCAATACCAGCATGATGTCGATCAGACAGCACTCAGGAAAAGCCTTGATGATGTTGTCAGCAGCTGCGTCAACGGTGTAGGGGTAGAAGTGAATACCGCAAGCAGACAGCTCCTCACCTATGTATCAGGGTTGGGGCCGCAGCTTGCAAAAGGCATTGTTGAATACCGCAATGAGCACGGCCCTTTCAGGTCGCGTGAAGAACTGAAAAAAGTTCCGCGCCTGGGTCCGAAGGCCTTTGAGCAGGCAACAGGGTTCCTCCGTATACGGGACGGTGGAAACCCTCTTGATAGCTCAGCAGTCCATCCGGAAAGCTATCATATTGTCGATGCCATGGCACAGGACATGGGCTGTTCAGTGGTTGACCTGATTAAGGACAATGGCCTCAGACAGCAAATAGACCTCCCCCGATACGTGACGGATACTGTTGGACTTCCAACGTTGAACGATATCATGTCAGAGCTTGCCAAACCGGGACGTGACCCCAGGCAGCAGTTCGAGTCGTTTGCCTTTGCCGAGGGAGTGCAGAAGATCGAGGACCTGCAGCCGGGCATGAAGCTCCCCGGCATTGTCACGAACATCGCTGCATTTGGCGTCTTTGTGGACATTGGAGTACATCAGGACGGTCTTGTGCATATCAGCGAGCTTGCAGACAGGTTCGTGAAGAACCCGGCAGACGTAGTGAAGGTCCATCAGAAGGTGACGGTTACGGTGATGGAAGTCGATCTGCAGAGAAAACGCATTTCGCTTTCGATGAAAAGTCCTCAGACAGACAAGGCGGCTGTCGCAGGGAAGAAAGACCCCGTGTCATTGCCGAAGCCTGAAATAAAGCGCGAAAAAAAGGACAGGCAGCCGGTGCAGTTTTCGAATAATCCCTTTTACGAGGCATTCAGAAAAAAATAATGCATACTATTTTAAAACAGCGACAGGAGTAGCTATGGATATTATTCTTGACGACAGAGAGATACGCATTCTTGGCTGCCTTATTGAAAAGGAGCTGACAACGCCCGAGTATTACCCCCTGTCTTTAAACAGCCTGACCAATGCGTGCAATCAGAAGTCCAACCGTAATCCAATGGTCTCCTATGACGAGGCCGTTGTACAACAGGGACTGGAGGGGCTGCAGGCAAAAGGTCTTGCGCGCAAAACGCACACTGCAGGCAGCCGTGTCGACAAATACCTGCATACCTTCCTGGACCGATTTGATCTGTCAAAGCAGGAAATGGCAGTCCTCTGCGAACTTATGCTGCGAGGTCCTCAAACCGCCGGAGAGATCCGTTCCCGCGCCGAGAGGATGTCACCCTTTGAAAGCCTTGAGGCCGCAGATGAAACCCTGCGGGGGCTGATGGAGCACGATCCTGCGCTGGTATTACATCTGCCGCGGGAGACCGGGAGAAAGGAACGGAGATTTATCCATCTTCTTTCCGGTGACAGCAGTGTTGCAGCCGACGCCGATCAGCCGGAAGCGGCTTCAGCACCTCCGATGAATACGGAACAGCGTCTCCGCATTATGGAGGAAGAGATTGAAAAGCTGACTGCCGAGTTGAAAGAGCTGAAACAGGCCTTCGCAGAGTTCAGATCACAGTTCTGATTCTTCGCCGGAAACGCGCCCGATGGCAGACATGGCCTCAGTGCTGATATCGAA
Source organism: Nitrospirota bacterium (assembly GCA_016235245.1). Lineage (NCBI taxonomy): Bacteria > Pseudomonadati > Nitrospirota > Nitrospirota bacterium. Next base: position 9,932 of record JACRLO010000035.1, read on the forward strand.
AAAACTGACCCCATACCCCGTTTCATGTTCGTCAGGCAGGATACGCACGACCTCACCGGCGACAGTCAGCTGCCTGCTGCCTGCTACCGAAAAGGTGCAATGGACCGTCGCTCCCTCCGGCATTACTGCTGAGGATCTGAAGAAGAGGCCTGCGGTGCTGATATTTTCGATCATGCCCGTGAATCGTTTCCCCCGCGTCTGACATTCCAGCCTGATCTTCACAGGGACCCTGCAGGTCTTGCGTGGAGCGATATTCAGCAGGCGATGCGCCTCCTGCAGCAATACGGCAACGGAAACCGGCATGGTCACATGGGCATTGGCGTTGCTGCTTACGCAACGTTCGATTTCAGATTCCTGCGCCGCGCATACGAGAAGTATCGAAACGCTGCGCGTCCCCGCAGTATCCCGTATCTGTCTGCAGAGTGCCTCTCCGCTGAATTCGTCGTCAAGGTGCGCGATGATAAGGTCTGCACGTACGGCCCGGTGCAGGGCAAGCGCCTGGCTGTTAGAGCTCGCAGTCCGTATTCTCACATCAGACCTGCTCAGGAAGCTCTGCTCCGGGACCAGAAGAGCATAGACATCTTTCGCAACAATCACATTTTTCATGATGTATCTTTCTATAGTATATCTCATCAATGCGGCTGATTGCCCCTTTCCCCTCTCAAGGTATGCTAAACTTTCTTACTTTTTTACAGAACGCAATACCAATGACAGACCAGAGCCGACTCCATGATAATTCTTATTAATCCGCCTGTTGCAAAGCCGTGCGAGCCTCCGGCAGGCATTGCCCGCTTGTCAGGTATGCTCAACCGGCACGGCGTTGAACACACACTGTTGGATGCAAATATCGAGGGGCTTCTCTACCTCCTGGGACTACCCCTTCCCTCCGGGAACTCAGACAGTGCCTGGACAAAGAGGTCGTTCAGGAATTGCGGACAGAATATTTCTGCCCTCAGAGATCCCCGTCTTTACCAACAGCTCGACCGCTATAAAAGAGCCGTAAAGGATATCGGCAGGGTGCTCCATGAAATCAGCCCCTCAGGCATATCCGTCGGTCTGGCAGATTATGCTGATCAGGGTCTCTCTCCGGTAAAGAGTGCGGACCTTCTCATGGCAGCAGACAAGCCCAGGGCAAATCCTTTTTATCCCTATTTTTCAGCGAGACTGCGTGAGCTTTTCAGCAGGAGGAAACCCGCCATGGTCGGCATATCCCTCAATTATCTGAGTCAGGCCTTATGCACCTTTTCGATGATCGGCTTTATGCGAAGAGAATTCCCCGGATTAACGATAGTCCTGGGCGGAGGGCTTGTCACCTCGTGGATGAAGAACCTTGCCTGGCAGAACCCCTTTGCCGGTCTTGTGGATCACGTTATTGCAGGGCCGGGAGAATACCAGCTTATTGCGCTGCTGGGGAAGACCTCGGAAGAGGAGACATGGCCTCTTCCTGACTATCAATCACTTCCGCGCAATGAATATCTTTCGCCGGGCTTTATTCTGCCCTACAGCGCCTCCTCCGGCTGTTACTGGAACAGATGCGATTTCTGTCCCGAAGAGGCGGAGCAGAACCCCTACATCCTGATCCCTCCAAAACAGGTGATCAGCGATCTGAAGGAGTTGGCAGCAAGAACCAATCCGTCCCTGATTCACCTGCTCGATAACGCCATAAGTCCTGCTCTCCTTGAAGCTTTTTGCGAGGAAAAGCCGGGCGTACCCTGGTATGGCTTTGCACGCGTCGGCAGACATCTTGCTGATCCTGAATTCTGCATGGCTCTGAAACAGGCTGGCTGCGTCATGCTTAAGCTCGGCATCGAGTCTGGCGATCAGGGAGTGCTTGACGCCTTGCGCAAAGGAATAAGCCTTGAAATGACTTCGGTTGTTCTTAAAAATTTGAGGCAGGCTGGGATAGCCACCTATGTATATCTTCTCTTTGGTACGCCGGTAGAAAATGAGGCATCGGCAAGAAAGACCCTTGAATTCACGGCCCAACACAGCGACTGCATCAATTATCTGAACCTTGCGATCTTCAATATGCCGGTCTGCAGCAAGTCCTCCGCTGAGCTGAAGATGAGAAACTTCTCGGAAGGAGACCTTTCACTTTATACTGATTTTCAACATCCGCAGGGTTGGGACAGAAAAAAGGTTCGACTCTTCCTCGACAGGGAATTCAAACGGCATCCGGCCGTTGCCTCAATCCTGAAGAAGGAACTGCCGGTCTTCACCTCAAACCATGCACCGTTTTTTAGAGAATGAACTGGAAGAAAACTAGCCAACCGCTCGCCTCCAGATACAGAGGGCTCGCTAAACTGCATTTAATCAGCGGCCGGCTGCCTTTATGAGCACCGCACTCACGGCAGGGTCAGCGTGAACAAGGTCTAAGGGTGTGCGGCCGTCAGGCAGTTTTTTGCGGGCATCAGCGCCCGCATTCAGCAGAGTCAGGACTGCGTCTGCGTTTCCGCTTGCAGCCGCAAAAAAGAGCGGCGTCCAGCCGTGAGCATCTGCCGCATCGACCTTGACACCTGCCTCAAGAATACGACGGATCATTGCGGCATCGCCCCCTTCAGCCGCCTTGTGGAGGGCGTTTCTTCCGTTCATATCAGCAAGACCGGCATCGGCACCGGCGTTAAGCAGAAGCATTGCGGTTTCGGCATGGTTGCCCTGCACCGCAAGCAGTAAGGCGGTATTGTCACTCAAATTGCTCACATCAGGATTGGCTCCAGCCTTAAGCAGCGCATCCACTGCCCTATCCGCCCCCATCCGTGCAGCGACCATCAATGCCGTCGTACCCTGATCATCGCGCACATCCAGAAACACCCCGGAGCGAGCCGTCTTATTGATGCTCACCGCATCGTTCGCCCTTGCAGCTTCGAAGAGATGGCGGACTTTTTTGACCGCCACAGGGCCGAGTATCAGATGTCCTGCCGAAAAAAACCATATTAGTGCAGCAATCGTACAGAGAAAAACTGCCTGACCTATTGCAGGCGGCAGGGGCTTTACCTTTCGAGGCGCACCTGCAAGGGGGTCTCTGCCCATCACTTTTGTTACGATCATGCCCGCAATGCTGAGCACCGCGAGCACCAGCAGAACCCACGAGGAGACCTTGCGGCGGATATCAAGCGGATGGAGCAGCATAGCGTTCTTCTTTGCCTTGTTCGCCAAAAATCCGCTGATAAGTGAAAGGTCCTCCCGGTAGGGATACGGCAGTATGCTGTCGCCAAGGAGCACAAGCTGCTCAGGCACGCTCAACATTCCAAAAGCATTGCGGTATGCCGAGGAGCGCACTTCCTTCTGAGTCAGAGAGATTGCCTGCATCTTTACCTCGCGGAGGTTCCGGACCGTCCTTTTCAGCAGGGTTATATGGCCGCCAATACGCCAGGCATTCACCGCAGTGACATTGCCATTATCGTCTCTTCTGAGTGAGAGCGTCGACTCGGTGCCGAGCAGCAGCCCGGCAGCCAGCATAATGAGGATGAAGATAATGCCGATGATTCTGGCAGCTCTTCTCTGCGCTGCGCCCCTTGATTGTCTGGATTCTCCTGCCATGTTATCCCCCTGAGTTTTCATATACCTTCCATACAGTCGTCACTGACATTCCCCGGACGACTCTTCTCCTGCACAGGAAACAATGTTCGCCAGAAGGCCGAGCCGGTTGCTCGGCTTTCCCCTGCAGAGCATTTTGGTTTCCTTACCGGTGGACATGTCCGTAATGAGCAGACCGCTCTCGTTGATTACGGGCTTCATGTCGCCCTCGTAATCACTGAAGACGGAATAGTCATACGTGCCGTTTCTGAAGCCGAGCTCGGTCCGGTCAACGCGGGCCCGAACGTAGTGCATATAGGTAAATTTCCTCTGCGAACCGCTTTGGTCTGACGGATATTTCAGTTCGATTTTCCCCGGTGCGCCGAAGCGGTATTGGATATAGCCTTTCTCTTTTGTCAGCGGTCTGGACGCACAAAGCGAAACTGTTTTTGACGAGCCCTTCATGCTGCAGTTGAAGATGGTATCTTCGTCCGGAAGACAATGGGTCTCCGCTGCAAAGGCACTGAGGGCGGAGAGAGCCGTGAGGATAAAGGGAAATATTTGCACAGCGATGTGTTTCCCGATCGTTTGTAATGGCATGGTCATTATTATACGCAAGAGATCTGTTTTCTATCTCTATGTGCTTCGTGGTTTTAGTCTGCGCGTCGGAGGCGCATTCCACGGGTCCTCCGGCCAGGGATGTTTTGGATATCTGCCTTTCAGTTCCTTCCTGACCTGCTGATATCCGCTGTTCCAGAACCCCTCCAGATCCTGGGTCACCTGCACAGGCCGGCGCGCCGGTGAAAGAAGATGCAGGAGTATCTTCACGCTGCCCCCTGCAATCGTCGGCGTATCAGCAAGGCCAAAGAGTTCCTGAAGTTTGACCGCAAGCACGGGAGTATCTCCTGCCGCATAGTCAACTGCGATACGGCTTCCGCTCGGCACGGACAGATGCGTTGGCGCCTGTTCATCAAGGAACTGCTGCTGCCTCCAGGAAAGCTGTGCCCGAAGAGCAGGAAGGAGGTCGAGGCTCAAAAGGTCCTTTGCGGTGCGCATGCTGCCAAGCCATGGCAATAGCCATTCCTCGGGCTTCGAAAGCAGGTTCTCATCCGAGAGGTCAGGCAGATTCTCCTGCGGGAAAGCCCTCCTGACAAGGCTGAGGCGCGCCCGGAATTTTTTTGCCTCACTGCTGAATGAAACAGTGGCCTGACCATTCCTGATCGCCTCACAGATTATCGGCAGGACCTCATCTGCCGCCGGAGAAAAAGTCTTTACCGAAAGCAGCAAAGCTCCAAGACGCTCTTCTGATGCGGCAATAACCCTTCTCTCCCTCTTGTCCCATTCGATTCTGCGCAGCGTCTTAATGCTGCTGCCGCATTCCTGGCGGATGAGAGGTTCTGAAAGAGAAGCGGCAATATGCACCCTGCCCTCTGTCTTAACTCCTGCGTCCAGATTCACGGCCACGATATAGGGACTTCCGGCAAGGGCGCTCTCCGCGGGCAGCCGCACACCCCTTCCCTGACTCAGCAGAAAACAGCCGTTGACTTCTTCACGCCTTTTAGCGATGCGGTCAGGGAAAGCAGAGAGCAGAATCCGGGGGACCATATCCGGATCAGAGAAGTGTCTATCCCCGTCAGCATTGCCGGTTTCTGCTATAAGCCTCAAAAGCTGACTCGATGTTCTGTCCACAGCCCTCAAACCCCAGAGGTCAGCTGCATAAGGCAGTTCTTTGGTTCTGCGCCACGCATACAGCATCTCTATTCTTGTTCCGATATCCGGCTCGCCGGAGACAGAGGGGCTGCGCTGGATAATATCCCTCTCTGAGACAATTGCGGCCAGGTCGGCACCAAGGCGTGGGCAGCCGAGTTCAACAGCTCTCAGCAGCAGTCTGCCAAGCCGGGGATGAAGCGGCAGTCTTGCCACTTTCCTGCCCAGAGCAGTCACTGAATGTGACTCATCAATTCCCCCCAGATTGTAGAGCAGGTGTCTGGCTGATTCAAGGGCTGAAACCGGCGGAGCATCCAGCCATGCGAGCATGGAAGGTTCCTTCACTCCCCATAGCGCAAGCTCCAGCAGAAGCGATGACAGGTCGGACACCAGGATCTCCGGCGGGGTAAAGGGTATCATGGATTGAAACACGTGCCTGCTGTACAGACGATAACAGACACCGGGAGCAAGTCTGCCCGCCCTGCCCTTCCTCTGCTCGGCTGACGCCCGTGAGACATTTACCGTAATCAGCCGGTTCATGCCGGTTGATGGATCATACTGCAATCTGCGTGTCAGTCCGCTGTCTATGACGACCGTCACACCCTCAATCGTGAGGCTTGTCTCGGCAATGTTTGTCGCAAGCACAATCTTGCGCCGGGGCGATGGCAGGATGGCCTGCTCCTGCTCTTCAAAAGGGAGATCTCCATACAGGGGATGAACCGAAATATTTCCGCTTCTGTCCGGGATACTCTTCCTGAGCACATCGCTGCACTGACGTATCTCACCGGAGCCGGGCAAAAAAACGAGTATATCGCCAGAAGTTTCCTTGAGCGCACTGACAACAGCATCGGTAATTCTCTCCTTAAGAGGTCTCTTCCCGGTTTCTCCGATATATCGTTCTTCAACAGAAAAAGCCTTGCCGCAAGAGGAGATGACCGGCGCATTGCCAAGGAGGGCTGCAATCGGGCCACAGTCAAGTGTCGCAGACATAATGAGCAGTTTCATATCAGTTCTCAGACCCTTACGGATATCCAGGCAGAGGGCAAGGGCAAGGTCAGCATGAATGCTCCGTTCGTGGAACTCATCGAAAATGATCATCGCCACACCCTCAAGGGTCGGGTCTGTCTGAATGCGGCGGGTAAGAATACCCTCGGTCACTACTTCTATGCGCGTCTTGTCGGAGACACGCCTGTCAAACCGGATGGTATAACCGACCGTCTCTCCGACCTGCTCGCCGATTGTCTGAGCCATCCACCGGGCCGCAGATACTGCGGCGATCCTGCGCGGCTCAAGCATGATAATGCGGCCCTGGCCGGGCGGGACACTCTCTAACAAGGCCAGCGGGACTCGGGTCGTTTTGCCGGCTCCCGGCGGCGCATGAAGAACAACGGAACTGCTGCACGACAACGCTTCTTTAAGCGATGGAAGAATATGGTCAATAGGACAGGCTTTCATAACAGGCGTCGCGCCGGCGATATATTACAGCGCAACCTTAAATTCCAGCTCTCTGGCCCCAAAAAGAACGCTTTTTCTCGCCACTCTTACGGTAACCGTATCGCCTTTCTTCCGGTAAAACAGATGGATCTTGATATCTTCGATCGCCTCGATCTTCTCGCCGTCAAGAGCGAGGACCAGATCATCGGTCTTGAGTCCTGCCTTTTCTGAAATGCTTTCAGAAGAAAAACCGCTTATGCTGACAGCCTTGTTCTCTTCTTTCAGCATGACGCCAAGCTTCGGCGATTCGGTGAATGGCAGCGCAGAGGGATAGAGGATATAGTCAGCAACATCTTTTTCAAGATCGTCCGAGTTCAGGATCACCGAGTAGTCCTTTCCGTTGATCCTGTGCGAACGCTTTGGGATGCCTGATCCGAAGGCCATATGCCCTGATCCGGCCAGCACCACAACCTGGTACCCGGGATTTTTTATCATGAACTCGTTCAGGTTATGGGCCATAGACTCGTCCCAGAGCACCTGAGACTGATAGAAGAAGTCAAAGTTCCTTGCCTCTGATCCTGCGTGCCGGTCAAAGAATCCCCTGAGCCTTTCTTTATACTCCATGTCAGAGAGGTCCATATCCTCAGGCAGGTCCTTCATGTCCTCGTTGCTCAATGCCTGAAGCCCTTCTTTTGAGACCTTTGTCACGATCTCTTTCCGGATGTTCAGGGCTATGACCGGGATCCTGTTCTCACGGGCAAAGAGTAGTATTTCACGATAAAGGTTGTAATCAAACCCCCACCGCTTGAAATACTCGGATTTTTTAAGAAAAATCTTCTCATCGGTCGCTCCCGAGATATAATCATCAAGTGCCTTCTGAAAAGGCTTCTGAAACATCTCCATGCCAATGGCAAGTTTTCTGTTCTTCCTGAACAGCTCCCTGATCACCTGATACTGGTTGCGGTGATGATCAAAACGGTCATGCAGTTCACCGACATAGACAATATCCTTATCGCTCACCTTCCCTATTATCTGACTCAGGGCAGTGAGGCGCACGACTTCAACCGCCGGAATTTCATTGGCCAATAAGACTCGTATGCCCTGTTCGCTTTTATCGATGGCCTTGGTGATATTGCGGCTGTTCTTAAAGGCCAGGGTGCTGTATTTTCCGTAATGGGTAACCCGCTTCAGATACTTCCCGGTATCAGCTGCAGACGCGGCACTGAAAATGGCAATGACACTTTTTCTGCTGTAGGGATTCTGCTTCATGACCAGCGCAAAGTCTCCCTCCGGCATATCGACCTTCGCATATAGCCTCTTGAGCAGCTCTGCATCGTGAGGGACAAGCAGTGATGACCTTTTAATGTCCTCATAGTTCAGGTCATCCTCCTTCTTTGCAGTAAACCCGTTGGCCTTCAGAATATCTCCGAGGTCATCATAAGCCTTCTCCCTGTCTTTGGGGAGAACGAATATCCTGTTGGGGTCGCCAAGGAGCCTTGCCAGGACCGGTGCGATCTCATCGTTCGTCAGTTTTCGGAAGAGGTCATACTGTTCATCAAAAACCAGTTCAAGCGGCATATCCGTTGTCTCAACTTCGAAAGATGAAGATTCCTTCCCCACGTCAAAGATCGCGCGCATATCTCCCTTGTCCGTTTTAAGCAGAACAGGGAGCTGAAATCTCCGGGCTGTCTCCTGCGAAACGCCAAATGATATATGTGCCTTAGAACCCTCATACCTCACCATAACGTCTTTGATCTCAAAAGCCAGGACCGCTTTTTCCTCAACCCATTGGTTGAAGAACCAGTCGAGCTTTTTTGCAGAAACTATCTCAAAAGCAGTCTGCAGGTCAGTCCAGGAAGCCTGCCTGAACCTGTTCTTTCCGAAGAACTCTTTCAGCGATTTCCGGAACATATCCTCGCCGAGCAGGCCCTTCAGCGCATGGAAGACCATGGCTGTCTTGCCATACCCAAGGGAAGCAGTTGCCCTGTCAATCCGCGAGATGAAGTCTTTCAGGGCAAAATCCTTTTCCGGTGATATCGCGCTTTGATAGTTGACCAGTATCTGTTTCCGATATTCGGCACCCTTGCCCTTCATCTCCTCATATTGATAGTCGGCAAGATAAGTTGTCAGACCTTCAGACCAGTTTCCGCCCTGACGGTCAACCGAGACGGCATTGCCGAACCACTGATGCAGTATTTCATGACCCAATGATGTTTCGACGATGAACGGGAGTCTGACAACATCCCGTCCCGGGAGCGTAAAGGTCGGCATGGAATAGCCCGTAGGAAGGATATTTTCGACAACAGAAAAACGCTTATAGGGGAACGGCCCGATCAGGTCTTCATACATGGCAATATATTTTTTCGCATGCTCCAGATAGCCTCCGGCCAGTTCCCTGTCTTCAGGAAAGAAATAGGTATAGACATCGACTGCCCGGTGACGTTCTCTGCTGACCGCATACGGGCCTGCGATGAGATTGATATTGTCTGCAGGATGGTCCAGCAGAAAAGAATATTCCTTCATGCCGGCAGATGCCTCTTTTACCACGATATCGTCAGCCTCAGACAGGGCCTCGAACTCCCGCGGCACGAGTGCAGAAAGCCTGAACCGGGAAAGTCCATCAATTGACGGATACCAGCCATTGGTCAGCGCGATCCCTCCCGGAGCGACGAGATTGGCGGTTTCAATGCCGTCTTCCTGGCCGCTCTTCTGAACCAATGCATACGATACCTCATACTCAAGGATCAGGACGGTTGGGGCAGTATCGGCCTTCAGGCTGATGGTATCGGCATCTTTCTGTATGTCTAACGGTCTTCCCTGAACAAGGGCCGATCGTATGGTCAGGCCTTCAATATATACAGTCCAGGCCTTGCCCGGCGGAAGGTCTATGCTCGATTTTCCGATGAGCCTGTTCTTCTCAAGGTCAAACCGCACCTGCAGGGTATGGAGTGGCATAAAGTCTTCAGCCCCTGATAGTGCAGGAATTGCAAGAAACAGCAACGAGAGGACTAGTGCTTGTATCCGGTTCATGGACTGGGATTCTCCTTAAAACAGGGCATTTCGAAAAAAAGTAGTGCATGCTCAATTATAGCCTTTTGCTGCGGATCAGACAAAAAACAGTTATTCTGCAAAAGAGGAAATCAATCGGGCATAGACCGTCTCAGCGGTCGATGCAGCATGTACCGGTATCTTGATACGTGCAGCTCCCCGTTCAGCGTAATAGTCGATAAGCGGTGCTGTCCGGCCATGGAATATCTCGAGCTTTTTTCTGATCATCTCATCAGCGTCATCGGTCCGCTCTGTCCTGTCGCCTCCCGTGTTCTGCTTTATCCGGGCACAGACGTCTTCGGCTGTACACTCCAGGACAAGAAGACCGGCAACGTTCACCAGTTCTGCCATGTCCCTTGCCTGCCCTGTGTGGCGGGGCAGGCCATTAAGGATAAGCAGATCGGCTTCATTAAAACAGCGAACAGCAAAAAAATTCCTGACAATCTTCGCTGCAAGAGGGAACTGCCGGTCCTCAAGAAGCAGTCCCTTACTCAATACATCCTGAACGAATTGATGTTCGCTTTCGGTAAAACCATCAGGGACAAAGTCAGCATCGGCAATGGACCGCAATTCATGGCCAAAATCAAAGTGATGGCATTTCCGGCCTGCCATGCCATGCTCTTCGATATAACTGCCCAGAGGAGTCTTTCCTGAACCGGTAGGCCCTATAAGCAGCACAGCCTCTGCGGAGGTGTTTATAGGCTGCATGGATTCATTCGTAACCCGCGCCCCCTATTTTTTGTGCAGCGCCCTTTCAACGGTCCTGATGGCACAGAACTCTCCGCACATGCTGCATACCTCGGTCTCTGTAGGCGGGACCTCTGCCCTCCACTCCCTCACCTTGTCAGGGTTCAGGCTGCAGGCTATCTGACCGTTCCAGTCCAGTGCCTTCCGCGCCCGTGCCATCTTCATGTCAGCATCCATGGCGCCTTTAATGCCTTTGGCGATATCAGCGGCGAGTGCCGCAAGTTTTGATACGATAACGCCTTCTTTCACATCTTCTATGGTCGGGAGCCTGATATGTTCAGACGGTGTCACATAGCAGAGAAAGTCTGCTCCTGCCGCTCCTGCGACAGCGCCGCCGATGGCAGCAGTAATGTGGTCGTATCCCATGCCGATATCGGTAACAAGAGGGCCAAGCACATAAAAAGGCGCACCCTTGCAGATCTCTTTTTCGATTTTAACGTTCAGCTCGACCTGATTCAGAGGCACATGGCCAGGGCCCTCGATAATGACCTGCACGTTCCTTTCGACTGCCCTGTCTCGCAGTTCGCCAAGCGTGAGCAGTTCCTCAAGCTGGGTGCGGTCGGTTGCATCGGCAAGACATCCCGGACGCATACCGTCGCCGAGACTCAGCGTCATATCATACTTATATGCAATATCACAGAGCCTGTCATACTGTTCATAGAGCGGGTTTTCCTTTTCGTTATAGATGATCCACTCAACGAGAAAAGAGCCTCCCCTGCTCACCACATCAAGGATTCTCCCTTCGGACTTCAGCCGCTCAATCGCCTTCATGGTAAGGCCTGCATGTGCCGTGACAAAGTCAACACCGTCTGCAGCATGCTCCTCAATAACCGCAAAGAGGTCGTCCGCTGTCATCTTTGCAATCGAGCCTTTCTGCGCGACGGTTCTCACAATCGTCTCATAAATAGGCACGGTTCCGACTGCCACAGGAGATTTCTTCAGCATCATCTGCCTGAGTTCCCTGATCGGTCCCCCGGTAGAAAGGTCCATCACGGCATCAGCGCCATACTTCACCAGTACCGCAAGTTTCTCCATCTCTTCCTCGATAGAGATCCTGTCCTTTGACGTTCCGATGTTTGCGTTGATCTTGGTGCGCATGTTTTTGCCGATGCCTATAGGCGTTATCTTGTGGTTGCGATTGATCGGGATCACGCTTACGCCAGATGCAATGTCTGCTGAAAGCTGCTCAGGCGTCAGGCCTTCGGAGGCGGCAACAAGCTTCACCTCGTCAGTGATCGTCCCTTTTTTTGCCAGTTCAAGTCTTGTCATGATAGTTTCCTCACAAACTCCTCTGTAGTTTTTTGAATATCGTCTGCTGTCAGGACCGCTGAAATAAGCGCTGCCCCGTATGCTCCCTGCGCCAAAACTTCCCCAATTCTCCCGGCGGTAATGCCGCCTATGGCAAAGACCGGGATCATACAATTTTCTGCTGCCTCAGCCAGAACAGGTAAGCCGACCGGTCTGCCGTACTGCATTTTTGAAGGCGTTTCATACACTGGCCCCATTGTCATAAAATCAGCACCATCTGCTGCAGCCTGCCGCGCCTCATACAGGCTGTGCGTCGAAACGCCGATCATCAATTTTCCTTCTGATGCCTTAAGTGCTGCCTGCACCGGTATGCTCCAGCCGCCGAGATGTACGCCATCTGCATCCGCTGCAAGTGCTATATCAACCCGGTCATTGATAAAAAGCTTTGCGCCATATCCCGCTGTCAGTTCTCTCATCTGATATGCCAGCGCAAGAAGATCCCGGATGGCAAGGTCCTTTTCCCTCAATTGAACAGCTTTAACGCCGCCCTGGAGAGCCTTCTCAATTGCTTCCAGCATCTCATCCAATGATCCAAAGAGCTTCCTGTCTGTTATGAGATACAGTCTGAAATCAACAACAGTGTTGCTTATCACGCGTTACTGATTACGCATCACAGCCTCTAAAGCATTCCGTCAAAGGGGCTGCTCGCTGTTGCATAGAGCTTCCGGGGAATCCTTCCTGCCTTGTACGCAAGCCGGCCGGCAAGAACGCCATGCTTCATGGCCAATGCCATGGCGATCGGGTCTTTTGCCCCTGCAATTGCCGTATTCAGCAGGACCGCGTCACAGCCAAGCTCCATCGCAAATGCAACATCCGAGGCTGTGCCTACTCCTGCATCAACAATAATCGGGACCGTTGCCTGCTCAAGAATAATCTTGAGGTTGTAGGGGTTCCTGATCCCGAGGCCTGAGCCGATCGGCGCAGCAAGAGGCATGACCGCGGCAGCGCCTGCATCAACAAGCCTTTTTGCCATAATGGGGTCGTCATTCGTATACGGAAATACAATAAAGCCCTCTTTCGCCAGTATCTCGGTTGCCTGAAGCAGGCCGATAACATCCGGGAAGAGCGTTTTTTCATCGCCGATGACTTCGAGCTTTATAAGATCAGAGACACCAGCCTCACGGGCAAGCCTTGAATATCTGAGAGCATCTTCAACCGTGTAGCAGCCCGCAGTGTTTGGGAGGATTTTGTATTTCTTCGGATCAATGAAATCCAGAAGGTTTTCTGATTTTCTGTCTGTGATATTGGTACGCCGGACTGCAACCGTAACCAGATCAGCACCCGAGGCCTCAATGGCCTTCTTCGTCTCCTCGAAATCCTTGTATTTACCTGTTCCGACCCAGAGCCGGGACTTGAACTCTATTCCCCTGATGATCAACGTATCTTCCATGCCTTCTCCTTGCTTTCTGTTCCTTTGTTGTTACTCATCACCCATCACGCATCGCCCATTACCGCCTTATCATCCTCCGCCCACAAAGTTGACGATCTCGATCACATCTCCGTCATTGAGCCTGAACTGCTCATACTCTGTTCTTCTTACGATGACCATGTTCACATCAACAGCTACCCTGCCGACCGTAATCTTCAGTTCCTCAAGCAGCTCCTGTACAGTCGCTGCCCTGATGTCGTCTCTGTCTTCTCCGTTAATCTTCAGCCGCATAAAACAAAAAACCGCATCCCATTCAGGATACGGTTGCCTTTTCTGATCAATTCCCTGTTTCCTCCGTCGGAATTATCCGTATCAGGTTCAAGGGGTCTCTCCCGCTTTACCGAGAGACTCTCAGGCATAAACTGCCTCCCCCAAGGGTTGATGTAAGTATAGTGAAGCGCTCTGCGCAAAGTCAACGAATGGTGTTAATCTTATGCCCCAGACAGCCTGCGCCAAAGCCGTTGTCTATGTTCATCACCGCAATTCCTGGAACGCAGGAATTGAGCATGGCAAAAAGCGCAGTGAGGCCATTGAAACTGGTGCCATAACCGGTCGAGGTCGGCACCGCAATGTTCATCTTTCCTGTCCATCAGCCGGTGAAGGCCGGCGACACCTACATCGTAGACTGTTGTTACGCTGCTCCCAAGGAACGCTGCCGTTACGGCAGCCTCTTCAGCCACAGGGATATCCGAGGTTCCGGCGGTAAGGACAAGGACGTTCCCTGCCTTCTTTTTTTGCTCCCCTACCGCGATAACACCTGACAAGGCATGAAAGACCGCACCGTTGAGCTTCAGGGATCTGTATATCTTCTCCGTCGCTTTGGTAATCAGGAAGCTTTTGCTCCTCTTATACATTGTTTGTGCGATCGCAGCCACCTGTTTTTCGGTCTTGCCTGAAGCAAAGATCACCTCAGGCACACCCTGTCTCAGATGGCGGTGGTGGTCGACCATGGCAAAGGAGATATCTTCATAGGGAAGATGCCGCATCTTCTTAAAAGCCGCTTCTACCGCCAGCGTTCCCTCGCTGACCGCATGAAGAATATTTTTTATCTGATCAGTATTCATACAATAACCTGCCCTCCTTGACAACCTCGGGATATTGATACGATCCGTCAGCCTTAAGAATAGTATACAGAGACAAAGAGGAGCAAGCCGGGACCTGAAAAGCGGCTGTGAGACCCGTTCCGGTGACATCTTTTTTACACCCTTCCTGTATAATATAGCGTTATTATGACGAATATATTGAGAATTGCCGGCAGATATGCGTTATCCACGCTCAGAGAAATGGGCAGAATGTTCCTGTTCCTCCTGAGCGCTCTTGAGATGATATTCAAGCCGCCCTTTAAGTTCAGACAGCTACTGCAGCAGATGCGGTTCTTCGGCAATAAATCAATGCTCGTCATTCTCCTGACCGGGTCTTTTACCGGCATGGTGCTGGCCCTCCAGCTGTACTACATTCTCAGAAAGTTCGGCTCCGATGCCCTACTCGGCCCCGGCATAGCGCTCAGTCTCATCCGCGAACTGGGACCTGTCCTTTCTGCCCTTATGGTGACAGGAAGGGCCGGATCAGCTCTTACCGCGGAAATAGGCATGATGAGAATTTCAGAGCAGATCGATGCACTTACTGCCATGGCCCTCAATCCGATCCGGTATCTGATCGTTCCGAATATCGCTGCAGCGTTGATCGTCTTCCCTCTGATCACTGCAGTATTCGATGTCATCGGCATTTTCGGAGGATATCTCGTCGGCGTGAAGCTTCTGGGCATCAGCGGCGGCACATACTTTTCCCTTATGGAGGATTATGTCGAGATGAAAGACATCCTCCTGGGGCTCTACAAATCTATCAGTTTCGGTCTCATTGTTGCCTGGATTTCCTGCTATAAAGGCTTCAATTCAGGATTCGGGGCTGCAGGTGTAAGCAAGGCAACGACAGAGGCCGTTGTTCTGTCATCGATATTGATCCTTGTATGGGACTATGTACTCGGATCATTTCTTATTTAGATAACAGGGGAGACAAAAAAGAAGAGCTATGATCGAACTGATCGGTCTTTATAAATCATTCAAAGGTCAAAACGTGCTGAAAGGCGCAGACCTGCTTATTCCAACCGGCAAGATCGTTACGGTCGTGGGCAAGAGCGGATGCGGCAAGAGCGTCCTGGTAAAACATATCATGGGTCTTCTTAAGCCGGACTCAGGTCAAGTCCTGATAGACGGTGTTGATATCACAAAACTGACGCTGGCTGAGCTCGACCGGATACGGGAAAAGCTCGGTGTCCTTTTTCAGGGCGGCGCATTGTTCGATTCCATGACCGTAGAGGAAAATGTGGCCTTTCCCCTGAAAGAAAAGACCAGGATGGGCAAAGTTGAGATACATGACAGAGTGATGCGGGCGCTCGAGGATGTGGGTCTGGGCGACAGGGGGAGCAAATTCCCGGAGGAATTAAGCGGCGGCATGAAAAAACGTGCGGCCCTTGCGCGGGCACTCATAACAGAGCCATCCCTGGTGATCTTTGACGAACCGACAACCGGTCTCGATCCGGTCATCACGAGTTCGATTCATAAACTTATAAAGACGACCCATGACAAATACGGGTTTACGGCAGTGATCATAAGTCACGAGGTCCCCGGCATCTTCAGCATTGTCGACAAGGTGGCGGTGCTGCATAATGGAATCATTGAACAGGCCGGCACTCCCGAGGAGATCAGGGACTCGACCAACCCTGTCGTAAAGCAGTTCATCACCGGCTCGCTTGAAGGGCCGATAGATATTTTATCCTAATGCACGAGGAGAACAACGATGAAAAAATTCGATCTTGAACTTGCAGTGGGCATTTTCCTGCTGATAGGAATTCTTTCAATCGGCTACCTTTCGGTCAAACTCGGCCATCTGGACCTCACCGGAAAAAGAGGCTATACCCTCCTGGCCGAGTTCGAAAAAGCCGGAGGGATTAAGCCTGGCGCGGTTGTCGAGATAGCCGGCGTGGAAGTGGGCTCAATAAAAAATATTCGCCTGAGCAATAATGCCGCATTGCTTGAACTCACCCTCGATGAAAGCGTAAAGATCCATGACGATGCGATAGCCTCCATCAAGACAAAAGGGCTGATCGGCGAAAAATTCATACAGATAACTCCGGGCGGCTCGGATAACATATTGCCTACCGGCGGAAAGATCAGAGATACGGAGTCAGCGGTAGACATTGAAGAACTCATTTCAAAATTCGTATTCGGAAAGGTATAGTCCCATGAAAAAAAGCATTTTCTCACTCGCCCTTGTTACCATCATTGCCGTGATCGCGCTCACCGGCTTCCCGCCCTGCGCTGACGCAGGCGCACCGACCGACCAGGTGAGAGAAACCGTTGACGCTGTTATGGATATCCTTGGCGACAAGGAATTAAGGAAGCCGGAAAAACAAAAAGAGCGGCGCGACCGCATCCGCCAAACCGTCATCAAGCGCTTTGATTTTGAGGAGATGGCAAAACGATCTCTTGCCGTCCATTGGAAAGATCGGACACCTGCCGAGCAGAAAGAATTTGTAGCCCTGTATTCCGATCTCCTTGAAAATACGTACATCCGGAAAATTGAGCGGTACGAAAATGAAAAAGTCGTCTATTTTGACGAAAAATTGGACGGTGATTATGCGGTGGTAAAGACAAAGATCGTTGACAAAAAGGGGCTTAGCATCCCGGTTGAATACCGGATCATCAGGAAAAAAGATAAATGGGAAGTATATGACATTATTATCGAGGGCGTAAGCCTTGTGAATAACTACAGGACACAGTTCACTCAGATTATTCGGGCAGGTTCCTATAACGACCTGGTAAAGCGTTTAAAGGAAAAAGCAGTTAAATAGTCAGTGGACGATCACTCCCGGATTTTATTTCTCCGGTACTGCTTATACATATCCCGTATGGAAAAGTAGGGATCCACGGCAGATTCCTTAATGTCTTCATAATCGCCGATCTTGAAGGAAGTATCATTGACCCTGTCAAAGGTCCTTACGGCAATTGCATCCCTCGCCGGAGTTATATACCCTATCGGGTCCACGAAATAGTCGCCGACCATTCCTGCCGTATCCCTCAGCGATGAAGGCCCCAGGAAGGGCAGGACAAGATAGAAGCCCTCGCCTATTCCATACGAGCCGAAGGTCTGCCCCAGGTCCTCTTCGCTGGTCCTGAGTTCAGGGTGTCTCGAAGCGATATCGAATAATCCGGCAACGCCAACCGTGCTGTTAAGAACAAACCGGGCAAATTCAGTTCCAGACTTATTAATTTTAAGTTGCAGGAGCGCATTGACCAGCCTCACCGGGCTCTGAATATTATCGAATACATTCCGGACTCTTGTCCGACCCCATTCCGGCACGATAAATCCATAGACACGGGCAGCAGGTTTCAGCACCCAGAAATAGAGTTTATCATTAAAGGTAAAGAAGACGCGGTTTATCGGTTCAAGCGGATCCGCAATATCCTCGTTTTCCTGGGGACTTTCAGCGCTGATATCCCGTTCCGGCGTTCTGTCTGCCGCCCCTCTAAAATTCATATTCATGGCTACATCGATGCCCTGCAGTTTTTCATTCCCCTTATCCGCACCGACAGAAACATTGCCGGCATCTGCAAGCACCGTATCTCCTGATGACATGCCCGCCGAATCGGCATCAAAGGCATTCTGCCCGACGGTATCAGATACGATGACCGGCACAATAGAAAATGCTGCATATGCCTTAGCCATCGGCTTTTGCATCAGGACATAGAGATTATCGCTGACAACATAATACGACTGCGCAGAGGCCCCAGGCATTACAGAACTATCATCGAAAACAGTCGAGTCGGCGGGTTCAGGACGGGCATTGTCCTGCTTGTCAGGCACTGCTGCATGCCGGGCGATGGAAGTGCCCTGCATACATGACAGAAAAACCGCCAGAACAGCCGCCAACAGCAACCAAAATCTTTTATATGATTTCATGGATAATACCGGCCTTTTCACAAGTAATGAAGCATATACGTGTATGCGCTATTGTACTATAAATTGTGTTTTTTGACTAACACTGTCTGGATGGTATATATTTTCTTACGTGGGAGCGATGTCCCTTTGGCCGTTATACGGGTCCATGGCAATACTATCCGTGGCAATTCCCGCTTCAATTTGCTGATGTTATTTGTTCTTATCTATCAGAATCGCTCCAGGAACTCATCCGTTGCAGAAACCTTTCTTCGATGGGAGAGTTCAATGGTATGAACCAGCAAACAGGAGGTACTTAATGTCTTCTAGCTCAACGTTCCTTAACAAAACAGCTCGTTTTTTGGCGGTATTAATCGCCGGTATATCCCTGACGTTGCCGTTTCTGGCAACGGTTTCAGATGCTCAGGGGCCAAAAATTTCGCAAGAGTCTGTTGATCTTCTTACAAGAACAGGCAGGGCAATGGCAGAGGTAACCGCTGCGGTCAAGCCGGGCATTGTAAACATCCTGACAACCAGAACCGTTAAGGTCGGCAGCGGTCAGGACCCCTTCCTCGATGATCCGTTTTTCAAGAGGTTTTTCGGTGACCAGTTCGGTCGTCAGAAACAACAGCCCAGGGAACAAAAGTCTTCCGGTCTTGGATCCGGAGTCATTGTCTCCCCGGAAGGATATATCATCACCAACTCCCATGTGGTCAAGGATGCTGATGAGATCAAGGTAACGCTCACAGACAAAAGGGAATTTATCGGAAAGATTATCGGGTCTGACCTGAAGACCGAGATTGCTGTCGTAAAAATTGATGCGACCGGCCTTCCTACGGTTCCCTGGGGCAACTCTGACAAAGTGCAGGTCGGCGAGGTTGTCCTTGCCGTCGGAAATCCCTTTGGCCTTAATCAAACCGTTACCATGGGCATTGTGAGTGCCCTCGGAAGAGCAAACGTCGGCATCGCTGACTACGAAGATTTCATCCAGACAGACGCAGCGATCAATCCCGGTAACTCGGGCGGTGCACTCGTCAATGTCAAGGGTGAAGTTGTCGGCATCAATACCGCCATATACAGCACAAGCGGCGGGTACCAGGGCATCGGCTTTGCCATCCCGAGCAATATGGTTAAGTCGATCATGGAAAGCCTCATTAAGAAAGGCAAAGTTGTAAGAGGGTGGCTCGGTGTTTCGATCCAGAAGATCACCCCGGATCTTGCGAAGCAGTTTGACCTGAAGGATGAAGTAGGCGCTCTCGTAGGAGACGTCGTTGAAGACGGCCCCGCGGAAAAGGCCGGACTGCAGAGAGGAGATATAATTTTCGAATATGACGGCAAAAAGATCGAAGAACCCTCAATTTTGAGGAATATGGTGGCAAATACGCTTCCCGGGGAACAGCATACCATAAAGGTCTTAAGAGACGGCAAGGCAAGGTCCATGACGATCACGATTGGCGAGCTTCCCTCTGATGCCCAGCATTCGGTTGAGGCCGGTGATTTTCAGAATGCCCTTAAGGGAGTCAGTGTTCAGGATATGAATCCCGAACTCGCAAAAAAGCTGAAGGTCCCCGACAAGATCAAGGGAGTTATCATCAGTGACGTAGAAGAAAACAGCGTCGCAGCAGGGGCCCTGATACAGGGAGATGTGATTCAGGAGGTTAACCGCAAGAGGGTTCCCGATGTGAAGAGCTACAAGGATGTTGTTGCCAAAATTAAGAAAGAGGAATCGGTTTTGCTTCTCATCTTCAGGGGGGGGTCTTCCCTCTTCGTTACGCTCTCGCAGAAATAGTTTCCGCAGCAAGAAAGGGCCGCTGAGGTTTTCTCAGCGGCCTTCTTTGTTTTTTACCGTTATAGTCGTTTTTCCTGGAGGTCCTGCAGAAAGTCGTTGACAGGCAGTGCTTCAATGCCGTCTTCTGTTTGAAATGGACGATCTCCCATGAAAGCCACTATTCGGCGCTTTATGCCCTTCAGTTCTGCGATCGTCCTTAATCCGCCAAAGTCGCGGTTGCTCAAGGTCTCTTTTGCCTTAACTTCAACTGCAGTGAACTCTTTTCCCCTCTGAATCAGGAAATCCACCTCACCGCCGCCCTGTGCCGGCGACCAGTAGAACATGGCATCGTAGGAAAGCCCCAAAGCACTGCCAGGTTCTCCGTAGGCCCTGAGCAGATTAGCTATCCAGCCCTCAAACAATGCACCACGCTCTGTCTCTCCGGGGTGATGGTACTCGCGACGAATTGCTCTTACCACTCCGGCATCGGTCCAGTAGAGTTTTGGATGCTTGCGTTCTTTTGCTCGCAGACGGCCTTCAAAGGCGGGTAACTGCCATGCTAAATGAGTATCTGCAAGAATACTGATATAACCTGCAACGGTGGTACGTGCTACTCCGGCATCTCTGGCCAGACTGGATATGCTTAATACCTGACCATGAAAGAGGGAGGCTACGGGCAGAAAACGCGCAAAGCCGGGAAGATTTCGGACCAATGCTTCGGCCTGAATTTCTTCTTTAAGAAACAACTGCACATAAGCATCGAGGCTTTCAGGCTTGGATGGCGCCTGCCATATTATCGGCAGACTCCCAAAACGAAGAACCTCATTCAGATCGAAATCACTTCCCAGTTCTTCAGGCAGAAACGGAAACATTATGCGTCGCAATGCGCGTCCGGCAAGCAAATTCGTGCCAGCTTGTTTCAACTTCTTTGCGCTCGACCCCAGGAGAACAAATCTGAGTTGCCGTTCCTCAATGAAACGGTGGACTTCGTTAAGAAGTGACGGCAGGCGCTGAACCTCATCCACAACTACTATCTGACCTGAGGGGGCTCGGAGCAACTCCCGGCCAAATAAGCGGGGGTCCCGCAAATAGCTCTGAAACAGCCCTTCATCGAGAAGGTCAAAGCGCAAGGCCTCCGGAAAGGTCTGCTTCACCCAACTGCTTTTCCCCACACCTCTCAGCCCAAAAAGGAAGAAACTGCTATCAATTGGCGGGTTCAGAAGTCTCTTGTACAAAGCTTTTGCCATTACGATGTCATTTTTACCATATAAATGACATCGATGTCAATATCTAACGAATAGCATGGCTAAGCATGCCCGGCGCCAATCCTGTTTGATTAGGACATCCGGTCCCTTATTAGATATACATCTGATAGCGGTCGCTTTTTCTCTTGACAGTCGTGGGCCTTATTGGTGTTAGCCAACTTTGCCATGCGGAGCTTAGCTTTGAGAATTAACATTGGTTACCCGTTTCTTAATGACCTTAATGACCCCCACTAGGAGCAGAATGAAGAAGGCTATCGTGAATCCACTTTTCAATATGGTGAACGTGCTGGATACGCCAACAAGCCCATGAGACACAGTTGGATATGACTTGATCAGTTGAATGATGCAAATATTTTCCAGATAGTCAAAGAGACCGCCAAAGAATGGGATTACAGCAAAGTTGATTATTTTTGAATCAGACGCATAGCCTTTACTGAAAATCCAGGTCAGAAGCAATGAATATGAAATGGCGAATAAGCCGGGATAGATAAAGTCCATAGGCAGTTGGCGGTAGAGATACATACGCCGCCCTTCAGGGCCTAATACTTCAAGCAGAGAGACTGCATATTCATATGAGTAGCCGGCAGGAGATAGATCAAACAACGCTTTTCCCGGTACAAATCTTTCGACAGCAGGAAGTGTATAGAGCAACATCGTCAGATAGACCGCCATCGTAGCTATGAAAAGCCCCAACACCAATTTTCCTGAAGCCCACTTTTTAAGAAGACCGACTACGTAATCCATGTGTATTCTCCATTTCCACACACTAGGCTTGATTGAACGACCGGCGTCACCCGCGCCGGAAAAAACCTTTGCCAACATCAAACCGGGATTAATCGGCGTCGGTGTGGACGCTTTTGTTCGGCTTTTTCATTTTCAATATGCCCCATCATATAAGATTTGCATCATCTCAATTTCATTCAAAAGATCAGTATCAACGATGCTCATGCTACGCTTTCGCCTAATTTGATTTATTCGAGCATTGATGATTTTCTTATAAATAGGATTTTCTGCCTTTAGTATTTTGCCTTTTTCTAATTCCAAATTATAAAAAGAGAACGACCCTCCATCCCATGAAAGTTTTTCTTGCCACGTGTAGCTCGCCCTGTGTTTAGGGTTGGTATCAGAATAATGGTATTTCAAGGCTGCTGAGATCTGTTGAGATCCTTTATTGTTAAACTCATAGTTCATCTTGAAATCTTCCAAATACCCACCGGCAGATGATATGTGATATGATGTTGTCTCAAAAAAGACGGGGACAAATTTATCAGCGTGCCAGCCCCAGTAGGAAAGTATTTTTTGTAATGTGCCTGTACCCGTATTGCCTTCAGATTCTATTCTGATAAATTTTATGCCGTTTCCTAATAAATCTTCATAGCTGATTTTCGCCATCTGATACCAAGAGGTAATTGTCAGCTGATTTCTCTGTTCGAATTCTCCATTAGTGTTGCCGTCATAAACCGTTATCTTTAAATCGTGGTCGTCAAAGGCAGATATAATACAGTTCTCCTTCTTCTTATCTTTGAGAGGCTGCATTTGGCACCCGTTCTTTACCGCAGCGCGTTTCGTCGCGAAATGTTTTGGCGGGTCATCATATGCGTATGCCCCTGTGGAAACAAAGACGAACAGGAGTATGGGTATAGGCAATAATTTATTCATATTTTTTATTTGGCAGCCGAACATTGTTTTTTATGCCGCTTCCATGTTTGTAGCGATTTTATTTTAACCGAACCTATCTGTCAATAAAAATATGCCCCAAATATGCTGCATGCGTTGATTATGGAGATTTTCTGCGATATAATACCGCTCAGGGACGTATTATGCTGCAGCGGTATAATTCGGAATAATATTATCCCTGGGGGATTTTATGTTTGGGGACTTTGAGCAGTATCTTTTTCAAAAGGCATATATTCAGCAAAAATACGTTCCCTACTACCTTAAATGGGTCTCATACTGCTATCTGTTTCTCGACCAGCCGGAAAATATCATCCTTACCTCAGATCAGATTCAATGCTATCTGAACCATATCGCAAAGACCCGCGAAGACTGGCAGGTCAAACAGGCCGAAACAGCTTTGAGACTTTACGGATATTTTCTCTCATTAAAAGGCGAGGCCCAGGCGGAAACTGCCATGAGGAGCACTTCTCCCACAAACAGGGATCTTTGGACGGAACTGGAAAGAAAGACTGGTGACGCTCTGCGGCTCCGGCGCAGATCCTACAGCACTGAAAAGACCTATATCGGCGATAGCAGACCTCCCTCCGACCTTACAGTCGCAGACATGCAGAACTTTCTCAGCTTCCTTGCAGTCGAACGGCGAGTCGCAGCATCCACACAGAACCAGGCGCTAAACGCACTCATATTCGTTTACCGGCATATTCTCGAAATAGACCCCGGCCCGGAGGAGATACGCTCTGTCAGAGCGCTTCCGAAGCGCCGCCTGCCTGTTGTGCTTTCCGGAACTGAAGTGCAGTCTCTCTTTGACCATCTGTCGGGGACGCATCTGCTCATGGCAAGGCTTATTTATGGATGTGGCCTGCGAATCAAGGAATGCATGCATCTTCGTATTAAGGACATCGACCTTGAGCGTGGTATTGTTACAGTCTGGGGCAAAGGGGACAAGGAGCGAAGGACGGTGCTTCCATCGTCCGTAAAGGATGATCTCATGAGCCAAATCAAGACAGTGAGAGTTGTCCACGACAGCGACCGTGAAAAGAACCTTAACGGCGTGTATCTGCCGGACGCGCTCGAACGAAAATATCCGAAGGCCGGAAAGGAGTGGGCGTGGTTCTGGCTGTTTCCTGCCCAGACCCTTTCAGTGGACCCCCTTAGTCATATCGTGCGCAGGCATTATATGCATCCTTCCTCGCTTCAGAAGGCATTCAAGGAGGCAGTTTTCAAGGCCGGCGTGACCAAGCAGGCCTCTGTTCACACCCTCAGACACAGCTTTGCAACGCACCTCATCGAGAAGGGATATGACATCAGAACGATTCAGGAACTCCTTGGCCATGAGGATCTTCAGACTACTATGATCTATACCCATGTGGCTAAGATGAATGTCCTTGGCGTAAAAAGCCCTTTGGACGGCTGACATTTCCACTATAGAAACCCTGTCACTTGAAGGAAGAGACCTAAATCTCGCGCTGCTGCTTTTTGACAGGCTGCCGCCGGTTGCCCACTCAGGTGTAAACCGGGGAAAGGTCTCCTACTTTTTCTTCTTCGTGATCCGGTTTTTTGAATCGACGAAAATAATCTTCGGCTTGATCTCTTTGGCTTTGGCATCCTCGAAGTGGCTGTAGCAAAAAATAATGACCTTGTCGCCGACAGCGCCCTTGCGGGCAGTCGGGCCGTTCAAACAGATCTCACCCTTCTTTTTGCCGGGGATGACATAGGTCTCGAACCGTTCGCCATTATTCATGTTGCTGATCATCACCTGTTCGTAGGGAAGGATATCCGTTTCCTTGAGGATCGATTCGTCAATCGTAATGCTTCCCTCATAGGCAAGGTTTGATTCTGTGACCGTTGCCATATGGATCTTTGTCCTGAGCATGCACCTCAGCATAGGGTCACCCCACGAGCAGTGGTCGGTAACGCATGGGAAGTAAAAACATCAAAGTGCCGGTTCTTCATGTAGCCAGTAGCCTTTCTCATTTACTCTATTATTTTCGGTACGCGGTAAAAGCTGTCTGTCTTATCAGGTGCGTTCATCAGGGCATCTTCCCGGTTAAGAGAGGGCCGTACCGTATCCTCCCTCATGACATTACTGATCGACAGGACATGAGAAGTGGGTTCAATACCTGTTGTATCGAGTTCATTAAGCTTTTCCACGTATTGAAGGATATTGTCGAGCTGGTTGCCATATCGGGACGCTTCCTCTTCAGTCAGCGCCAGGCGGGCAAGCCGCGAAAGATGATCAATAGAAATATTCATCCTGTTCAGATCTTCGTCAGATTGGCCATCTTCAGCGACAACCTCTTCAGTCCAATCTGGGGGAAATTAACCATTACCTTCTGCTCCTCACCATCACCATAGCAGTCACGTACAACACCTACCCCCCAGACAGGATGCTTTACCCTGCAACCGGCAGCGAAGGGAACATGAGTCTTTTTGACTTCATACTTCTTTCGGTTGTCACAGACAACCTTGATCGTCTGTGGTGCCGAAATTTTTTCGATCCATCTGCAGCAGGCCTTGGGGAGATCTTTCAGGAAACGGGACGGTTCCTGCTCCTGGAGCTTTGCATAGAGCTTTCTCTTGCGGGCACCGGACAAAAAGAGGATATCCTTTGCCCTGGTCATACCGACATAGCAAAGCCTTCGCTCCTCAGCGACCTCTTCAGGGTTGCCGATCGATTTAAAATAGGGAAGCAGCCCTTCTTCCAGGCCGGAAAGAAAAACAACAGGGAACTCAAGCCCCTTTGCGTTATGCAGCGTCATGAGAGAAATAACGTTGCCGCCGGATATCTGCTCATGGCTGGCCATAAGTGAGACCTTGTCAAGAAAATCCTGCATGTCCCGTCCTTCGCCGGACGCCATAAGTTCAATCACATTTTGCCTTCTTTCTTCGTCAAGCTTGCCAAGGCAATCGATTGTATCGGCAATCGCCTTGAGCAGATCGCCCGCGCTCTTGTAAGAGACGGAAGAAAGCTTATCGATGAGATTAACAAATGAACTCAGTTTATCCCTGGTGGAGGCGATAATGCCATTGCCTTTGATGCCCTGTCTGATGGCGTCGTACAGGCAGATTGACTTCTTCTTTGCCTCGTTCTCAAGCTTCGTAAGCGTGGCCGCGCCAATGCCCCTCGCAGGAGTATTGATGATCCTTCTCAGACTTACATTATCCTCATGATTCAGCACAAGGCGCACATACGCAATAATATCCTTGATCTCTTTTCTCTGGTAGAAACTGACACCGCCGACAATGTGATAGGGCAGACCGGTCTCACGCAGGGCGTCTTCTATCGCACGCGACTGAAGATTCACGCGGTACAGGACAGCAACGTCCTTGTATGCATAGGACCCTTTGAGATAAAGTTCCTTGATGACCTTTGCAATATGCTTTGCCTCTTCCTCTTCCGAACTGAGCCAGCAGAAATTGACCATCTCGCCGGTTCCCCGCTCAGTCCAGAGCTTCTTGCTTTTGCGGTTGGCAATCATCGAAATGATCGCATGGGAAGCATCGAGAATGTTCTGCGTAGAGCGGTAATTCCTTTCCAGCCTCACGACCTTTGTCTTGGGGAAGTCCTTCTCAAAATTAAGGATATGCTGAACGTCAGCGCCTCTGAACTTATAGATACTCTGGTCGTCATCGCCGACAGCGCAGATATTCCTGTTTTTCTGAGCCATCAGCTTTACCAGCTGGTACTGCGCATAATTAAGGTCCTGGAACTCGTCGACAAGCACATAGGGAAACTGTGCCTGATAGCGTTCGAGTATCCTGGGGTTTTCCTTAAGCAGCTTGACCGTAAGCATGATGAGGTCGTCAAAATCAACGGCATTGGACCGTTTCAGTTCGTCCTGATAGCGCACATATACCTTCGCCAGCTTTTCGTCAAAACCGAACCCTTCACCGGCAGAGAGAAATTCCTCGGGGCCCACGAGTGATGCTTTCAGGAGGTTCATCCGGGATGAAACGCCTTTATACAGTGCTTCATAAATCTTAAATTCCTTGAGAATATGTCTGATGAGCGTACAGCGATCGTCTTCATCATAAATCGAAAAATCATTGCCATAGCCGAGAGCATTGATATCCTTGCGAAGCATCCTGCTGCATTGAGAATGGAGCGTGCCTATCCAGGAAGAATTCATGTCCTTGCCCAGCAGACCCCTGACCCGTTCCCTCATCTCGTTTGCGGCCTTGTTGGTAAAAGTCACGGTGAGTACAGAATCCGGAGACATCTTTTTTGTCTTAACAAGATGAGCAAACTTATGGGTGATCACCCGCGTTTTGCCGCTACCCGCACCTGCCAGAACAAGGATCGGACCGTCATTGATTTCCAGAGCCTGTTTTTGTTGGGGATTCAAATCTTGCATGCGGACCTCTTTATACATCGATTTGCTGCTTGATATAGATTACCAGATAAGACCTCTGCAAATCCACTTTCCGCGCGCTTTCCGGCTGCTTTTCTACTCAACGGTGACACTCTTTGCAAGATTTCGGGGCTGGTCAACATCACATCCCCTGAGCACCCCGATGTGATAGGCGAGGATCTGGAGAGGTACGACAAGGAGCATGGACTGAAGATAAGGATTTGTGTCAGGCACTAAAATGCAGGTTCGGGCAATATCACAGACCTCGCCATTGCTTTCATTTGCTATGGCGATCACCTTGCCTCCCCTGCTGTTTACTTCCTGAATATTGGTAGTAATCTTTTCATGGAGCTTATCCCCCGGCGCAAGCACAACGACCGGCAGTTCTTCATCGATAAGCGCTATCGGGCCATGCTTCATCTCTCCGGCCGGATAGCCCTCGGCATGGATATAGGATATTTCCTTAAGCTTGAGCGCACCTTCAAGGGCAATAGGGAAATTGATTCCCCTGCCAAGATAGATGAACCCCCGTGCCTTGAAATAGTCCCGCGCAATCGCCTTGATCTTGTCCTCTGCCGTGAGCGCCCGCTCTATCTTGCCCGGCAGCAGAAGCAGCTCCTGCAGGAGTTCCTTTGACCTGTCCCGCGACACGGTTTCCCTCGTCTGGCCCAGGGCAATGGCAAGGAGATACAGTGACATGACCTGGGTCAGAAAAGCCTTAGTCGATGCAACGCCTATTTCCGGCCCTGAGTGCGTATAGAAAACGGCATCAGCCTCACGGGCAGACGTGCTTCCCACGACATTGCAGATCGTGAGCGTCCGCGCGCCCCTGAGCTTTGCCTCCCGCTGTGCAGCAAGCGTATCCGCAGTCTCCCCTGACTGGGTTATCACGATCATAAGGCTGTCGCATCCGATAAGAGGATCCCGGTATCTGAACTCCGATGCAATGTCAACCTCAACTGCCAAGCGCGCAAGGTCCTCAATCATATACTTGGCTATGAGGCCGGCGTGCCACGATGTTCCACAGGCCACGATATAGACCTTCTTTATCCCTGAGAGGATCTCCCGCGAAAGGCCGAATTCTTCGAGGTTCACTTCGCCGGTCTCGAGGGAAAACCTTCCGCGCATTGTGTCGGTGACCGCACGAGGCTGCTCAAAGATCTCTTTGAGCATAAAATGGCGGTACCCGCCCTTTTCAGCCATGGAAGGGCTCCAGGTTATGGCAGTCACTTCCTTCTGCACCATGGCGCCCTCAAGTGTTGTAATCATGACTCCTTCAGGCGTTATCACTACCATCTCTTCATCGTCAAGAAACATAACGTTCCTCGTATGGCTCAGAAAGGCCGGGACATCCGAAGCAACGAAGAACTCCCCCTCGCCAAGACCGACCACAAGCGGGCTGTCCTTGCGGACCCCCACAATCTTGTTCGGTTCTTTTTCGCTGACTACGGCAATGGCATAAGCGCCCTTCACTTCCCTGAGCGCAGCCCTGACAGCGTCTTCAAGAGGCAGATCCTCTGCATAGTCCCTGATGAGATGGCAAAGCACCTCGGTGTCCGTATCAGAGGTAAAGGCATACCCCTTGTCCAATAGCTTCTTCCTCAGAGGCAGGTAGTTTTCGATGATGCCGTTATGAACGATAACAATGTGATCAGACCGGTGTGGGTGGGCATTCTCCTCCGAGGGTTTTCCATGGGTTGCCCAGCGCGTATGGCCTATGCCGGCTCTGCCAAAAAGATTCCTTGATTCGACAATTGCCGCAAGTTCCCTGATCTTGCCCTTGCACCGCACAACCTCAATGCCTTTGCCGGTATGGAAGGCTATGCCCGCTGAATCATAGCCCCGGTATTCCAGCCGCTTCAGCCCTTCAAGCATAAGGGAAACGGCATTCCGGTTCCCGATATATCCGATAATCCCGCACATGTCAAACCCGTGACGCGTACTGCGTGAAACGTGAATAGTTCAAAGCAAACCTCATTTGCCGGCCTTCTTCCTGGCCTTGACCCGCTTCTTCGCCCAGTCTTTGATACTCCTCTGTTCTGACCTGCTGACCGCAAGGGACCAGGGAAGAACGTCCCTGGTGATCGTTGATCCTGCGCCTATGTAAGCGCCTTTGCCGATTTTCACCGGCGCCACAAACTGCGAGTCGCTGCCGACAAAGACATTGTCACCAATGATGGTCTGATGCTTTTTTTCACCGTCATAGTTACAGGTTATGGTGCCTGCACCTATGTTGACATCGCGGCCGATGACTGCGTCTCCGAGATAACTGAGGTGGGATGCCTTTGCACCCTTCCCCATGACGGCCTTCTTTAGTTCAACGAAATTTCCTATCTTTGCATGGGCTCCGATCGCAGAGCCGGGCCGGATATGCGCAAACGGGCCCACGCTTGCGCCCATGCCGACTTGAGAATCTTCGATCACCGTCGAGTCTTTGACCACCGCATGGTTATTGATACTGCTGCGGGAAATTCGCACATGGGGATAAATGGTCACGTTGCTGCCTATTTTCGTGCCGGCCTCGATGAAAACATTCGGATAGATAGTCGTGTCCCTGCCGACCGAGGCATTCGGATGGATAAACACCGAGGCAGGATCAAGGAAGTTCACACCCCCGGCAATGCATCTGCGTACAACACCCTGCCGCAGCACCTCTGATGCCCTGAGCAGCTCTTCCCGGGTATTCACACCCATGAATTCTTCCTCCCCGCCAATGGCAAAGGCAGATGTCCGCAGGTCCTGCCTGAGCGAAAGCGATACGATATCGGTCAGATAATATTCGCCTTTCTGCCTGTTCATATCCAGTCTGTCAAGAAGAGGAAAGACATCATGATTGATGGCATATACACCGCTGTTCACTTCATGGATCTTCTTCTGGCTGTTGTCAGCATCCTTCTCTTCCACAATAGCAAGGAATTTTCCAGTCCCTCCCCTGACAACCCTGCCATACCCCCTGGGGTCTTCCGCATGAAACGAAAGCACGGAAATGGCATTATTGTTCTTCCGATGAAGTAAAAGGAGCTGTCTGATCGTCTGCGGCTCAATAAGAGGGGCGTCACCGTTTAAGACAATCACGGTCCCCCTGAAGCCCTTCAGTGCCGGTATGGCGCTCCTGAGTGCATCACCCGTGCCTTTCGGCTCCTTCTGGATTACGAACTGAAGATCAGGAGCATCAACCTCTCTTTTGAGAATATCGATCTGTTTGCCGGCAACAACAATTACGCGCTCAGGTTTCAGCTTCAGGGCAGTGTCAATGACAGCCTGAAGCATGGGCATGCCACAGACCTTGTGGAGGACCTTCGGTAAAGAAGACTTCATTCTCTTGCCCTGACCTGCGGCAAGGATGACACAGGCGATTCTCATTCCATAGACTCCCCTATCCTGTGAGGCGCGGCTATCCCTCCTGAGAGGATGATCTTCATCCCTTCATCAACCGGGATATCCGTAGCAAAAACCTCCCCTTCAGATACCAGCACGATATCTCCCATATACAGGTTGTTCGTCGGCACATACACTGCCCTGAGGTTTAGTTCTTTGCCATTGCGGTCAGCCAGAACCGTGCGTTCTTTGGTAAGAAACCCAAAGGCATAGGCGCCCTTCCGCGGATACTCAATAATCACGACCTTCTTGAATGAAGATGTTTTGCTCTCCGGCGAAAAGGCATCTACCAGCTGTTTGATGGCTGTATAGAAGCTCTTGAATACAGGGATATTGAGAAATATGCGCTCAAAAAAGAGAATAATCTTTTTGCCGAAGACATTTGTCGAGACGATGCCGACGACAAAGATAAGAATAATCGCAGATATAAAACCGAGACCAGGCGTGTGGTATCCAAGTATCCGGTAATAGACAGGCTCAAGCAACCCATCAACAAACCGGAAGAACCAGGCGATTACGAGGATTGTGATTATTGCGGGGATCGAGATAAAAAGCCCGGCTATAAATTTTCTTTTAAACGTTACCCTGATCGAGGTTGCAGTCATGTTAGACCTTGCCATGGACCCCTGCAGATTGCTTTTCTGATATACACGATTCCCGTAACGACTTCACAGGCACCGGCTCACTTATTGATCTTCTCCGCCACATCATCCGGGATATCGAAATTTGCATACACATTCTGCACGTCATCGTTGTCCTCAAGGGCATCAACAAGCCGCAACATCTGCTCTGCCGCCTTTTGATCAAGAACAATATAATTCTTCGGAAGCATCGTAACTTCGGCAGACTCAAGGGGAATAGCTGCCTTCGCCAGCGCCTCTTTCACAACCGCAAGGTCTTCAGGGGCTGTTATGATCTCAAAGTTATCTTCTTCCGGATCGTTTTTCATATCCTCGGCACCGGCGTCAAGTGCCGCATTCATGACCGCATCTTCGGATGCACCTGACTTGCCGACCAGGATATAGCCCTTCTTGTCAAACATCCAGGAGACGCATCCCGACTCGCCAAGGCTTCCACCATTTTTTGACATGATAAAACGGATCTCGGGAACGGTCCTGTTCTTGTTATCCGTCATTACCTCGACCATTACCGCAACACCTGCAGGGCCATAGCCTTCATACAGGTATTCCTCATACGACATGCCCGGAAGTGCTCCCGTTCCTTTCATGATCGCCTTTTTTATATTATCGTGAGGCATATTCACTTCTTTGGCAGCGTCTATGGCAGTACGCAGGCGAGGATTACTGTCAGCGTCTCCTCCGCCAAGTCTGGCTGCAGTACTAATTTCCTTCACGATCTTGGTGAAGGCCTTCCCTCTCTTGGCGTCGGTGATCGCTTTCTTGTGCTTTATTGAAGCCCACTTCGAATGTCCTGACACAAAATCCCCCTGAAAAGTAATTGAAAACTAAAACATGAATTATCTATGTTTTTTATAATAATGGCAAGCAGTTCAGACTGTCAAGAAACCGGTCTGCAATCTAAAGGCCGTCAACAGGGTTCAGGGATTCTCTATGCCATAATCTTTGATCTTGGTAAGAAGGGTCTTGTAACTCACCTGAAGGATTTCTGCTGCCTTTGTTTTGTTTCCTTTCGTATCTTTCAGGGCCTTTGTAATGCGCTGCGTCTCGACAATACGGGTCGCCTCTTTCATTACCTCTTCGAGGGTCCCGTCCGCAGGGAGGTTCCTCAGAGAACTCTCGATTGCCATCTGTCTGTTCAGCACAATGTGGTCATCGGTAACCGTATCTCCCTCGCAAAGGATAATGCCGCGTTCAATGCAATTTTCGAGCTCGCGCACATTTCCCTTCCAGGGATAACTGATGAGAAGATCAAGGGCCTCCCTGGCAATACGCAGATGCGGTTTCTTCAGTTCACGGCAATATTTGCTCATGAAAAATTCGACAAGCAGCGGGATGTCATCTCTGCGTTCTCTCAATGGCGGAATAACGATCGGGAAGACGTTCAGCCGGTAGAAAAGGTCTTCCCTGAATAGCTGCGCCTCAACGGCCCTTTCAATATCCTTGTTGCTTGCGGCGACGATCCGCACATCAATCCTGATAGCCTTGATGCCTCCCACGCGTTCTATTTCACCTTCCTGTATAACTCGCAGGATTTTTGCCTGAAGTGTCAGGTCCATCTCAGCGATTTCGTCAAGAAAGATCGTCCCTTTGTCAGCGAGTTCGAACTTGCCAATCTTCCTGGCTTCCGCGCCGGTAAAGGACCCTTTTTCATGGCCGAAAAGCTCTGTTTCAAGAAGTTCCCTCGGTATGGCAGCACAGTTTATGGGAACAAAAGGGTGCCCCCTTCTACTGCTTAGGCTATGAATGGCACGAGCGAAGAGTTCCTTGCCCGTGCCGCTCTCGCCAAGGAGCAGCACCGTGGTCTTTGCAGAGGCAACCTTCTGGACTTTCTGGGCAACTTCGGTAATCGCCCTGCTGATCCCAATAATCTTCGGCATACCAAGCTTTCCCGTAAGTTCATCTTTAAGCAGGATGTTTTCGGTTATAAGCCGCTGGTTTTCAAGTGCACGCTTAATGAGAAGGAGAAGGTGGTCGGTATCGAAGGGTTTTGTAATAAAATCAAAGGCCCCCTCTTTCATTGCAGCCACGGCGGTCTCTACCGTCCCAAAGGCGGTCATCATGATTACCGGTGTAAACGGACTTTCCGCCCTTGCCGCCTTCAGCACCTCGATGCCGTCTTTCCGGGGAAGCTTCAGATCAGAGACGATGAGGTCAAAACGGCTTTCCCTGATCTGACGGATGCCGTCGCTGCCGTCACCCGCAACGGCAACGCGGTATCCCTCCGCTTCCAGGGTTTCCCGTAGCATCTGCGCCATGGAATCTTTGTCTTCTACGATCAGAATGGTCTGCATACGAGTATTACCTTATCAGGCCTGCATCCTGGCGTTCGTCAGACTACCGCCGCAGGTGCATGCCGACGGTGCCGGATTGAGACTGAAAAATGCCTTAAGCAGGGCTCTGATCTGCTGCAGGGAAGCCTTCATCGCAGCGACAACCTCTGTTGCCGAAAGTCTTCCTTCTGCTATGCCTGCAGCAACATTCGTCACAACCGCAAGACCGGCGAAACAGATCTCTAACTCGCGGGCAAGAGCGGCCTCGGGCATGCCGGTCATGCCTACTACGTCAGCGCCGATCAGTGCAAATTCCCTTATCTCCGCCGCAGTTTCAAGCCTCGGCCCGTTCACTGCGATATAGGTGCCTTTTCCCAGAACATGGACGGCGGCCTCTGAAGCAGAAACAAGCAGCATCTTTCTCAAGTCAGGACAAAAGGGTTCCGTAAAGTCAATGTGCACTACTTCATTTTCATCATAAAAGGTGGCTTCCCTGCCGCTGGTTCTGTCGATGATCTGATCAAGAAGTACAAGAGATCCCGGCCTCATTTCCTTGCTGATGCCGCCTGTTGCACCCACGGAAAGGATCCTTTTTACGCCAAGTTCCCGGAAGCCCCAGATGTTTGCCCGATAGTTTATCCTGTGTGGCGGAATATGATGTAGTGAACCATGCCTCGGAAGAAAAGCAATCTCCCTGCCCGACAGCCTCCCGATCCGATAAAGGTCGGAAGGCTCACCAAAAGGTGAACTCAGCTTCACTGATTCTATGATCTCAAGCTCAGGGATAGTATAGACACCACTTCCCGCTATTACGCCAAACTCAGGCACAAGATCTCCTTTTGTTTAGAAGGCAAACGCAGCAGCCCTGCAATACAATAGTGCTATAATAACTTACTTGGCACAAATGGTGAACAGAAAATGATCGAAAAAGAACTGCATCTTGATCTCCTGAAAAAGGTCCTCTCCCGGGGCGGAGATTATGCTGACATCTTCATTGAATCGCAAAAGACTCTATCGTTTGTCATGGAGGACAGCAGGATTGAAAAGATCGTATCCGGAACTGATGCGGGAGCAGGCTTTCGCCTTCTGCGCAGAGGCAAAACCTCCTATGCGTACCGCAATGACCTTTCCAGACAGTCATTGTTGCAGTCAGCCTCAGAGGCAAGTAAAATGGCTGCAGATATACCGGCGATAACCCCGACCTCACTGGCAGCCAGAAATTCTTCGGTACAGTTCACCATACCGTGTATGCCGGAGGACATTCCGCTTGAGAATAAAATTGCTCTCGTCAGGAAAGCCGACAAGATCGCAAGGTCCATTGATCATCGCATCAGGCAAGTCACTGTCACCTACAGGGATTCGGTCCAGGATGTTCAGACCGCAACCTCTGAGGGGTTCATTGCTGAGGAGCAGCGCGTCTATACCCTGCTCACGGTTCGGGTCATTGCAGGCTCAAATGGGATAGTACAGACAGGATACGAAGCAGTCGGCGGCTTTGCCGGTTTTGAACTTTTCGAAAAGGAACATATCGAAGAAATCAGCAGCAAGGCCGCAGCACGCGCTATCATGATGCTCGGCGCACGAAAGGCCCCGGCAGGGAGAATGCCGGTGGTGATCTCATCGCTTGCGGGCGGAACGATGATCCACGAGGCTATCGGGCATGGTCTCGAGGCAGACCTTGCGCAGCAGGGTCTCTCGGTCTTTTCAG
Organism: Nitrospirota bacterium; assembly: GCA_016235245.1. NCBI lineage: Bacteria > Pseudomonadati > Nitrospirota > Nitrospirota bacterium. Next base: position 45,115 of record JACRLO010000035.1, read on the forward strand.
GGAAGCTTGAACAGCGGGTGGCATCTGAACTGGTCACGGTCATTGATGACTCAACCCTCCCGGGCAGAAGAGGATCGTTTAGGTTCGACGATGAAGGGACACCATCGCAGCGAACGGTTCTTGTTGAACGAGGCATTCTTAAGAGTTTCATGTATGACAAGCTTACCGCCATGAAGGACAGGACCCAGTCAACAGGCAATGGCAGACGCGAATCGTATGAGAGCAGGCCTATTCCGAGAATGACCAATACCTATATAGCGCCCGGAGCTGATAATCCAGAGGATATTATCCGGTCAGTCGACCGGGGCCTGCTCGTGGTAAAAATGGGTGGCGGACAGGTAAATACCGTTACGGGTGATTTTGTCTTTGACGTCCAGGAGGGATATCTTATCAAAGGGGGCAGGAAAGACGAGTTGGTGAAAGGGGCAACGCTTGCAGGCAATGGTCCGGAAGTGCTGAAAGCGATCGATATGGTCGGCAGCGACCTTGGCTTTTCTATCGGAACGTGCGGCAAGGATTCACAGGGAGTACCTGTTACGGATGCGATGCCGACCGTCAGAATACCCGAAATTGTGGTAGGCGGGGCCTACGAATAACTGAGTTTCGTGGGCAGATACTGATGCAAAAATAAGACAGTTATTGTTATTTATCCACGCAACTTCTCATCATACCGTTTGAAAACAAAGAATATACACAGTGGCATTCTACTTGCATAATCTACCTTACATTATGTTGCGAGCACAGCGAACCATAAAAAATGAAGTGTCGTTTGAAGGTATAGGCCTCCACACAGGCAAGCATTCACGCGTGACGCTCAAGCCTGCTTCGCGTGATGCGGGGATAACCTTCATAAGAACGGACAAGCCTGCCATCATTAATGCTCATGTCGGAGCTGTTATTGATACTGCATTTGCAACAACCATTGGGGTTAATGGTGTAACAATCAGGACGGTAGAGCATATACTTGCGGCGCTGGCCGGGCTTGGAATCGACAATATCATCATTGAAGTGGCTGGTCCCGAGATACCTATTCTTGACGGCAGTTCAACAGAGCTTATCAGTTTTGTTCTCACGGCCGGCATAGCAAAACAGGGCAAGAAAAGACCATATTTGAGAATCAACAAGCCTTTTATTTTTGAAGATGGCCATGCGCATATAGCTGCGTTTCCCTATTGCGGCAGCAAAATAACCCAAAGCATCTTTTTCCATCATAACGGTATCGGCGAGCAGAGGATCAGCATTGACATTACCGAGGAGAATTTTGTAACAGAGATTGCTCCGGCCAGAACTTTCGGATTTCTAAAGGACATTGAATATTTGCGCAGCAATGGTCTCGCAAAAGGTGGTTCTCTTGATAATGCCGTTATAATGGGAGAAAACGGTGTAATAAATGCTTCTGGACTCAGGTTTACGGATGAGTTTGTGCGTCATAAAGTTCTTGATTCTATTGGAGATTTTTCCCTGATCGGGTTTCCGATCTATGGACATATTGTTGCGAGCAAGTCAGGCCACTCAAGCAATATCAAATTTCTCAGGAAACTTATATCCGCCCCGGAGATTTGGGATATTATTGTTGAAGAGCAGTTGTCTCCTGTCCATGATATGCAAATAAGTATTTAAAATCAATACGTTGTCAGAATCATCAAAATCTTTTTCCTAAATTTATTGAGCTTGTGCTAATATAAACAAAAAAAAGCTGGGGAATTGCTGTTCCCCAGCCATAGTAACCAAGTATCTTTTAACTATTTCTTCTTCTTTGTTGCTGCTGCCTTCTTCGGAGCTGCCTTCTTTGTTGCTGCCTTCTTCGCTGCGGGCTTCTTTGCTGCTGCCATGTTGGTCACCACCTTTCTTTACCCCAATTCAGGGGGATGTTGAGATTAAAGCTTCCCCATCAGGATGATCTTCTCTCCTGACAGGAGCTTTTCAAGCTCTGGGTCTCCGCTTTCCTTCTTGCTTTTGAACTCGGCCTCATCGATCATGGTCACGCTGATCTTTTTGATGAAGCGCTCTTCAATATCCTTGAGACCCTCAAGCGAGACTGAGCCGACTATCAGGACATTGACCGTGTCGGCCTCCTCACTTTCTGTATAGGGACCGAATATGAAAGCAATTTTTGCCCCTGTTGTCTTCAGCATCGCCTTAAGCGCACCTGTCACGCCAAGTGACTTTGCAATGATGCTCTTCAGTTCAGTAAAGAAAGGGGATTTTTTGTCGGCCTGGAAATATTTGAGATTTGCAACTTTCTTGCTTATAAGGATACCCATATTTTCAAGATTGTCGAGCTCTCTCTTGACACCGGAGGGGTTTTTTCTCAGAAGCGTGGCAATTTCCCTGACGTAGAACCGTTCGTCAGCATTATTTAGAAGCAGCGCCAGGACATCGGCTCTAATGGCCGATGAAAAAAGACTCTTTAGTGTATCTCGTGCCTGCTTGCTCATGTCTTGTGTATATTTATACAACAGGAGTATCCCACTTGTCAACAAAAAAATCATAAATAATAACAGATTGTTCAAATACTGGAACAGACCAATATTTACAAATAAACGATACTTGCGGCGAGATAAACGATTCTGCTGTTTGCGAGAACGACTGATCATTTTCCCTATATGACTATTACCAACCAGACAACAGTCATTGTCTAGACCGCATGCTTTGTTGACTTGAAGTGCTGGAAACACCAGCATCGATGCATTATCTATATGTTGGGGTCTGAAGTTAGTTACTACTATTTATAGGATTTTCAGTTGAACAGCAGATTGGCAATAAAGGCCTTTATACAGCGAGGTAAATGCTAAGGGCAGGCTGGCAGGATCAAAAATCCCTGCAACCTGCCCTTATTTGAAACTAAACAAAAAGCGTGGTATTTGAATTAAAAGAACTGCCGAGGAATGCCGCAACTCCGCCAAACTCGAGTCCGTCTATGAGATCTTCCTTTTTGATCCCCATCACATCCATCGACATCTGACAGACAACAATTTTAACACCAAACTCGATCGAAGTATCCACAAGCGACTGAAGCGAGGTGATATTTTTTTTGCCCATCATGTAATTGAAGAGCTTTGGCCCAATACCTGCAAAGTTCATTTTTGATGTAGGGAGATTTGCAGTCCCTTTCGGCCTCATCATCGTTACCATCTTTTCAAGAAAATTCTTTCCTGCGCCGGTCATGGTCGGCTTCTTCAGTACGTCGATACCCCAAAATGTCACGAAAATCGTGACTTCCTTTCCCATCGCAAGAGCTCCGTTGGCTATGATAAAGGCAGCAAAAGCCTTGTCAAAATCACCGCTGAAAAGCACCATAGTAAGGTTTGATCTATTGGCCTCAACCTTTTCCAGTCGCTCCTCAAGCTCTTTAATCTTCTCCTGGACTGCGTCTGTAGTCATAAGTCCTCCGCTACTTCTTGGTAATGATAACCGTAATATCCTTGCCGGTCTTCGTGAGACCGCTCATAGGATGACCAGTCTCTTTGGCCCACGCAATGATATCAGGCTCAAACCCGGCATCATCGCTGATAGCCTCAAACATGTCACCCGAAGCTCCTTTTTTTACCGCTGCTGCCAGCTTCATGATCGGCATGGGGCAGCTCAATCCCTTCAGATCCAATGTAGTCTTTGCCATGGTGTCCTCCTCAAATGTATAATTTTTATTATAGCAATAGTCAATAAGTTTAGCAACTAAAAAGAAGGCTGTGTCAGAAGCATTCTGACTGCAGTCAAATTCCTCGGGTCATCTTCCTCTGTCTTCTTTGGCGTCTCCAGAATCAGGGGAATATTGGGAAAAAATGGATGCAGAAGAAACTTTCTCAGCCCTGTTCTTCCAATCGTACCTTCGCCAATATGCTCATGCCTGTCGACACCCGAACCCATAGGCTTTTTTGAATCATTGAGATGAATAAGTCTGAGATGCTCTTTGGACATATATTTACCAATCTCCTGAGCCAAACCCTCTATGCCTTTTTCAGTGGCAATATCATATCCTGCAGCAAACGCATGGCAGGTATCGAGGCAGAGGCCCGCAATGAGATCAGATGACACCTTCTCTATAATCCCGGCAATATCTGCCATGTGCGAAGTAATATCTCCCCGTTCGCCGGCAGTATTTTCGAGCAGAAGACCTGCCTTCCATCTGCCCTGCCCAGCGACCTGCTTCAGAGCCTCCACTGCCCGGGCACGTGCGGCAGCAGGCAGATCCCCTGAAGCGCTGCCTGTGTGAAGCACCACATATTCGGCATCGATCTCGTCTGCAATATCCAGCTCCTGAATCACCATACGGACCGACTTATCGAAAAGCTCAGTTCGTGATGAAGCAAGATTAATAAGATAAGAGGTATGGATCACAACTGGCGATAAATCAAACTCCTGTTTCAGTTCCCTGAATCGCATAATCTCTTCAGGGGATCTTTTGGCCAACTCCCAGCCTCTTGGATTGTGGGAGAACATCTGAACAGAGGAACAGCCGAGGTCTCTTGCACGTTCAAGACCTTTGTCAATGCCGCCGGCAATGGAAATATGAACTCCGATCCTTCGTTCCATGATGGAGTATCATACCAAAAAAAGCCCCCTGATTATAAACCAGGGGGCTTGCATATGTACACGTTCACACTATTTTCGTTTTAATGGCCGCCGTGGATCAGGACAGGCAGGCATCGCACACACACATAGGTATCTTTGCCCTCATGCAGGCACGCCAGCAGCACTCTTTCCGTATCAGTGGCATTGCAGACAAAACATTGTGCCATGGTTATCCCTCCAGCTCATTAATTTCGTTAACTACCTTATCCGGGTCAAGATTATGCATCATGGCCCCGAAGGAAAGAGACTCTACATTAATGCCGGGACAGGTGAAGCACCCGCCGCCGAAATACTTCTGAATGATGTCCTTTGCTCCCGGCACATCCCTGATCACGTCTCCAATAAGAGTGTCCTTTGTTACAAGCTTCTTATCCGTTGCTGCCATCTCTTTATCCTCCTATGGTATTGGCGCTTCTATCGTTTCTATTTTACCTCAGGAGTTGTACGCATACTATGACTTTCATCATACGCATACAGCCGACATCCATATCAGCGATCTGACGTATGACGTTCATCATAGACACGCTGCGCATTCTGTTTTATGATGTAGGCAGAAATCATAACAGTATCCTGAGGAGGGAACATGGACAGATTTGTAAAGAACTTTATCATCATGAGTATTGTGTACCTGGCGGTTTCGACAATACTGGGTATCGTAATGCTGCATCATCCGCAGGCGCTTTCCTTCAAGTTCGTACACTCGCATCTCAATATGTTAGGCTGGGTCTCAATGATGATCTACGGCGTGGGATATCATATCCTGCCAAAATTTGCAGGAAAGTTTCTCAAATCTCCCAAACTTGCAGAACTGCAGTTCTGGGTCGCCAACGCGAGCCTGATCGTGATGCTGCTCTTTTATACCATGAATGTGATGAGCCCCGCATCGAGCTACATCACGATCGCTACTCTTGCAGGCGTTGCGCATGCATTTTCCATAGGGATCTTCTTCTATAACATGCTGGCAACGCTTCTGCCTGCAGCCCCCCCGCCTCAGAGATAAGTCAAGTTATGTCAGGGATCTCAGCTTTTCGAGGTCCCTGATGATGATCTTTCCGGACTTTGCATTGATTAGACCTGCCTTGGCAAGTTTGCTCATGGTCCTGATGGATGTCTCAACGGTCGTGCCGACCATCTCTGCAATATCCTGCTTGGTGAGCTTCATGGTAATTGCAATTCCTTCAGAAACCTTCTCGCCCGATTTTTCTGAAAGCTTGATAAGAAGCGATGCGATCCTCGATTCGACCTTCTCAAGGGCAATGTTCTTCAGGGTTTCATGGGTATCCTTAATCCTGTCACCAATATTCATTGCCATGCAGTACATAAGGTTTGGCAGTTTATCCATGAGGGAAAGCAGGTTCTTTCGCGAAATTTTCAGGACCTCACTGTCTTCCATGGCTACCGCATTGGCAGGATAGGGAAATCCGCGAACAACGGCAATGCCCCCGAACATCTCATGAGGCGAGATGATCTCAAGGATAATCTCCTTGCCCTCATTCGACAGCTTGGTAATCTTGACCTTCCCTGTTTTTACGATGTAGAGCCACTCAGAGGAATCTCCTTCAGAAAATATAGACTCTTTTTTCGCAAGAGTCTCACTCAGAAGGTACCGGGAGAGCTCTTTAAGCTCTTCCGAACTTAACGTGCTGAAAATAGAGACTTTTTTTAAGTCAAACATGGCACCTTATCCTCCGTGCACTTTTTATAATTATAATTAATAGCCAGCCTAATTTTTTTCTTGACAAGCCAATTGAAATCTGGTTACATATAATCAGTAAGCGCCTCGTTACCTCCCCTAAGCTGCTGTCCATTTTCCACGGACAGCAGCATTTTTTTATCTAACATCTGCCAGTTCATACTTTCTTGATCCAAGTCCAAGCTTTTCAGCCTCCTCCACCTGCATAAGATACGGTTTGTCATGCAGCTTCATAAGAATGTCATCACCCTTCCGGAGCCCGTGGTCATCAGCAAGTGACTGCTCAAGCGGACCGGCCTTCAGTAACATATCAATGCTCGCCTGCTCTATTGCAACCAGATCTTCAGATACCAGGATACCTAAATCCTGAATTACAGGGACATCTGCAGAGGGCATACAATCACATTCAGGCTGTATCTCGGTCAAGAAATTGATGTAAAGGATCTTCCTTGCTTCAAACGTTCCGATGACTGCTTTTGCCGCCTCAGCCAGCGAATGCATAAACCGCTGATCATCACCAGGAAGGGTCAGGGACTCGTTCTGACAGACCCGCTCACACCTTCCGCACCGCCAGCAGATATCGCGGTTCCAGACGATCTCATCGTCCTTGAATGTAATGGCATCAAGCGGACATACCTCCTTGCACTGAAGGCAGAGTTCACATTTGTCAGAATTCCAGACAAGCTCTCCTTCGCCGATCGTATGCATGGCGCCTCTGCCGCATTTCCATCCACAGGTGCGGTGAGAACTGCTCACGCCTCCCATGGCAAGATTCTTTATCGCTCCAGCGTACCCGGCATTAATATGGCCTTTTACATGGGAACATACGACCATGGCCGGGACGTCATGGACCAGAGACGCAACCGCTATCTGGCCGAGTATCTCGCCTGCCTTGACCATGATGCTGTCGTTGCCGTACAGCCCGTCAGCAATCACCACAGGGGCTCCGACGCTCAGATGGTTTATACCGTTCTGGTTGGCAACCTCAAGATAGTCCAGCCCCTTTATTCTTACCGTATCGGTAACAAAAGGCTTTGCGCCTATCCTTTTGAGCGCATCAACAACCTTTCTGAGAAAAACCGGCCTCACAACCCTGTGGGCTCCCTCTGAACCAAAATGTGTCTTCACGGCAACCCATTCTTCCGGGCTGAAATAGTTCATCAACCCTATCTCCTTCAGGAGCTGTTCAAGCTTCCCCGGCATACTGTCATCATATTTCCACTTTCTGGCACGCGCCGATGCAAAATAAACCTTTGCCATGATCGATCTCCTCTTTAGCCTTCAAGGCTCTTGTCGTACAGCTCTTTTTTGCTGAAGCCATAGGCCTCGCCGATCTTTTTTGCCGATTCCTTTCTACCCATACCCTTCCTCATTAATTCCTTGACCTCTTTTAAGGCATCGTCCATATGCAGTTCCCCTTTTTCAGGTCTGCCTTCAAGGATAATCACATATTCTCCTGCAATAGTTGAATGCTCAAGACCTTCCAGGACTGCAGAGACCGTGCCGCGAAAAACCTCCTCATGGAGTTTGGTCAGCTCCCGTATCACCACGATATTCCGCTCTCCGATCACGTCCGCAATGTCTGCAATCGTTTCAAGGATCCGGTGCGGCGCCTCGTAGAATACAAGCGTCCGCTGTTCAAGACTGACCCGCTCAAGCATCTTTCTCCTCTGCGTCTCCTTTGCAGGGAGAAAACCGCAAAAGGTAAATTCCTCGGTCGGAAACCCTGAAAGAGAAAGTGCGGTGATCACTGCAGAGGGTCCAGGCACGGGAACAACGCGAATGCCCTCTTCAACCGCTTTTTTTATAAGCACGGTCCCAGGGTCTGAAATGCCGGGAGTGCCGGCGTCGGAGATAAGGGCAACAGACATGCCATCCTTCAGCCGCTGGAGCGTCTCCTCAGCCTTGACCTTCTCTTTTTCGCCCCAGTAGCTGACCAAAGGTTTCCTGATTTTAAAGTGGTTCAGCAGCTTAAGCGAATGGCGGGTATCCTCTGCTGCGATGAGATCGACCTCCTTGAGGATACGCAATGCGCGCAGCGTAATATCCTCCAGGTTGCCGATCGGCGTTGAGACTATGTAGAGCGTGCCTTTCATCCCGAAAAAAGGCACCCGAAAGGGGCAGCAAGAGAGGAAAAAAGGCCACGGGTCTTCACTGCTGGTTCAGCATCTTTTTCAGTCTTCTGTCGGTCTTCACAATCTCGTCCGCATCATCTCCGGCAAGTTCCCAGGTATACTCGTCCCTGGGTGACCGTTTCAGCTTGATCTTTACCGGTTTTTTCGGTTTTATCTGCTGCAGTTCAGGCTGCTTTTTAAACTGAAATCCGTCCTTCTCCGCAGTAGAGACAGAGACCGGGGCCAGAAGCATAACTGCTGCAATCAGCAGACCATACATACGCATCAGTAACTCCTGTATCTGTTTGTGATCGGGAATCGCCAGTCCCGGCCAAAGGCTCGCCCTGTTATCTTGATGCCGGGAGGGGACTGCCTTCTTTTGTATTCGCTTCTGTCTACCATGCCGATAATGCGTTTTGTCTGCTCTTCCGTAGCGCCAAGACCAAGAATATCATCAAAGCTGAGTTCATATTCAATGTATGCCTTGAGCACCGGATCAAGCTGATCATAGGGAGGCAGAGAATCTGTGTCCTTCTGGTTCGGCTTAAGTTCCGCAGTTGGCTCCTTTATCAGAACCCTCTCCGGAATAATCTCTTTTTTGTGCACGGCGTTGCGCCACCTGCAGATATCATATACAAGGGTCTTAGGGACATCCTTGATCACGGCAAATCCTCCCGCCATATCACCATAGAGCGTTGCATAGCCAACGCTCATCTCTGATTTATTGCCTGTGGTCAGCACCAGCCAGCCGAACTTGTTGGATAATGCCATAAGAAGATTGCCGCGTATACGCGCCTGAAGGTTCTCTTCGGTAGTATCCATCACCTTGCCTGCAAATTGCGGCTCCAAAACTCTCATATAGCTTCCCATGATACCCCTGATAGGAAGTTCCACAATTCTGATGCCGAGGTTCAGCGCGAGCTGTTCAGCATCCTCCCGGCTCTCCTTTGAGGTATAGGGCGAAGGCATGAAAATGCCGGTTACGTTCTCCCTGCCTATGGCGTCTGCTGCAATGGCTGCAACAAGCGATGAGTCTATGCCGCCGCTCAGGCCGATGACAACACCCTGGAACCCGTTCTTCCTGACATAGTCAGCCGTGCCTAACACCAACGCGCCATATACTTCTTCCTCTCTCTCCCCGAATGATTCTATCCGAGGCATAGGCAATGCCTTTCTCTTTGTATGGTCAGGAATTGAGACGCTGATCTTCTTTACGCAGCGGACAGATTCTGTCTCCTCAGTATCCACAGGCAGAAGGTCCTTCCGGTATTGATGCACTCTGCTTACATCAATATCGAGCATCATCATGGCCTCGTCGAACTGTGCTGCCCGGGCAATCAGTCTGCCCTCGTAATCATAGACCATACTGCAGCCGTCGAATACGAGTTCATCCTGGCCGCCGACCGCATTAAGATATGCAATAAAGACCCTGTTTTCGCGCGACCGCTCTTCAAGGATCTTTTCCCTTGCCGCAGGCTTCCCCATCTCGTAGGGAGACGCATTGATATTGATGATCAGCTCTGCGCCTGCGCGCGCCTGGGTGAGCGCCGGGCCCTGCCTGTGCCAAATATCTTCGCAGATGTTCAGACCGACCTTCACGCCGTTCATGCGGTAAACCGGGAAGCGGTTGCCCGGCCTGAAATAGCGGACCTCGTCAAAGACACCATAGTTGGGCAGCAGGATCTTGTGATAACTGTCTTTCATCCTGCCGTCTGCTATTATGGCTGCCGCGTTATATAGATTGTTGTTCACACTGTCAACAAATCCTATGACAGCGGCAATGCCTGTTGTTTTATCGACGATCTTTTTGAGCGCTTCCTTATTGTCAGCAATGAATTGGGGTTTAAGGAGGAGGTCCTCGGGCGGGTACCCGGTAATGGCAAGCTCGGGGAAGGCAACAACATCAGCCTGCTGCTTTTTAGCCTTGCTGATTAAAGAGAGGATCTTTTGGGAATTACCCCTCAGATCGCCGACCGTCGAGTTCATCTGCGCAAGCGCAATGCGAAGCGTTTTCATGCATGATTCCTTTGCAACATAGGTACATAATAAAGCAAAGCAGGGCCTTTGTAAAGAATGAGAATCCCTGAAAATATGGCCAATAATTGTATGCTCTGCATGCAGACAGTCCGTTCCTCAAAGCCTTTCAAGGCGATAGGATCAGGATAAGGGCCTGTTGTCGTGATTCCGAAACAATACTGATTTGCAATATCCTGGCCCGGATATTAACGTGCCTGCAAGGGCCATTCGGTATCGCTGCGAAAGCCTTTTCGGCCCGATCAGTCCGCATACACTTATATGCGAATAATTGATACACTACTGCATGGAAAACTGGAAAGACAATGTCTCCTTCGTCCTTGTCGAGCCGAAGGAATCGGGCAATATCGGCGCGTCTGCCCGTGCGATCAAGAACATGGGGTTTATGAACCTCTGCATGGTGAACCCTCCGTCGCAGCTCACTGACGAGGCGCGCTGGTTCGCCTGTAATGCCCTTGATGTGCTGGAGTCGGCACGATCGTATCCTGATTTCAAGAGCGCGATCAGGGATAAGGCAATTGTCGTTGGCACAAGCAGGAGGACAGGCAAGCGCAGGGGCATGATCCTGCCGGTTGAGCAGGGAGCAGGAAAGATCATTGAGCGGGCAAAGGCAGGCAAGGTCGCCATACTCTTTGGCAGAGAGGCTAAAGGGCTTCTCAACGAAGAGGTCGACGAATGCGGTCTCCTGCTTACGATCCCGACGAGTAAAGAACACAGATCGCTTAATCTCAGCCAGGCTGTATTGATTGTTGCATACGAACTGCTGAAGGCAGGGTATGAAAGTCAGGGATTAGGGGACAGGGATCAGGGATTGACAAAAAAAAGAGGAGCGAGAAACAGCAGACAGAGACCGTCTCCCAAGATGATGGAATCAGGGGAATACGGCACGCAGCTCGTCAGTTACGAGGAGATCAGCGCACTCTATAACCGTATGACTGAAACACTGAAGCTGCTTGAATATATCCCGCGCGGTGACCGCGACCTTGAGGCAAAGATCATGCAAAATCTCAAACACTTTATCGCCCGCTCAGGCCTCACGGACTGGGAGCTGAATATGCTGCACGGTATTCTGACACAGATAGAGAAGAAGGTGAAGAACTGACTTAACCGTCATGCGCTACTTCTTTTTTTCTGGCCAAAGAAATCTCATAATCGCAAGCAGAAACGTAATCTGACTTCCCATAAATCCCGCAACTTCTGACAACATTCCGCCTCTTACTCCTGCTTTCCCTTCGGGAAGAGGGGGGACAGTATGCTCACCGGCAGGTTCAATGTTCGTTTCATCATCCCCGCAAGACTGGAAGCAACCGCAGAGGGAGAGAGATATGTTACATGAGGCTCTGCCGGAGTTCCGGTAACCCTGACCGGAACTGAAATCACTGAACCGCCCAAAAAAGTACCAACGATAGGCACCTTTCCGATAAACGAATTTACCTGCCTTAACGGCGCGACCATAACGTTCAGGTCGAGCTGGTTGTCCATGAGATTCAGCGAGCCCTGCGCTACGACCTCCATGACAGCGCTGTCAATAATAGCTTCCTCAACAACGAGGGTTCCCTTGCCGACTGAAGCCGTGACCTTCAACAGCTCATAGGCGAGCTCGCTCTTGTCGAGGTCTGGCATCTGCCCTCCGAGTTCCTCTCCTTTATTGAGAAAATCAAAAACCGTATCCAATGTCTTGTAGCGTGAGATGTTCCCCTTTTTTGCGGTCAGTTCGACCTTTCCTGAGACGATCTTCTTAAGATCCCCAGCCTTGCCGCTCCCCTTCAGATTACCCTTGAGCGTAAACCGTCCGGAGGCATCGCTTTTCCCCCTGGAGAGGCAGAGGATGGTGGGCTTCAACTCCTGATCTGTCGCTGTAAAATGGACATCCAGGTCCATTACGGAACCTGCTCCATCCTTTAAGAGGCTGACATCACCGGTCATATTGACACCGCAAAAGCCTGACCTCCCTATCCTGATATCGGTCTTATTGACGCTCAACATAAAGTCGGCATTAAACGGTGCGATCTGCATTCCCTGGTAATCAAACAGCTCTGTTTTCAGTCTGACAACACCATGCACGGTCAGCGGCTTTCTTTTCTGTTCTGTTTGCTGCGACTCCTTTGTGTTGTCACCATCCGGTGTTACGAGGGCATCCCACACAATACGGTCAGAAGAAACATCTATCTCCAGAACCAGATCGCCGGACTTTGACGATGCGCTCCCCTTCAGGGAGGCAGTATTCACACCGAGTCTCAATAAAGCAGCGTCAATAACAAGGCTGCCCTTCTTAGCGCTTAGTGCCACTGAATCAATGATAAGCGGCAGCTCCCTTCTCCACGGCAGAACGATCTTCTCCCCCCGGAGATTGCCCTGGACAACGATCCCCTCAAGTTCTCCCCCGCTGGTTCCGGCAGTCATCTCGCCCTGTACCATGCCGCCCTGTATTTGGGGGGTAGTGATGAGCTCTGCAGCTGAGGATGTATAAAGTCTGCCTTTAAAGCTCACCTGTTTTTTCTTTTCCTGAAGATCAATGCTCAACAATGCCTTTGATACACTATCTGACAGGTCGAGTCTGCTGATCGTCAGGCCGTCCCTGCCCTTTGCAAGCTCTATCAAAACTGACTGCCCGCCACCGGTCTTCATCGCACTCTGGAATGTAATATCTCCCATTTTCTGCCAGATCAGATGCGCATCTGAAACAGCAACAGTCTGGTCCGTCCGTATGTATTCAGGAATCCTGAAAGCACTCTTGATCCATTGCAATGCCCTGGGCCCGACAGTCCCGGAAAACCGAATATCACCCTTTCTCACAATCTCAAGCGATGTATTCAGATAACCTGAAACCATAGAGGAAGCGTCAAGAATGTTTGTATTGGCATCAGAAAAAGTGAACTGACCTGCCTGAGTTTCGAACTTGCCGCTGTTGAGAGCAAGCTGACCAGGTAGCAGCGGAGTATTAAGCATCAGTTTTTCGACTGAACCGGATATTTTGAAGTTCCAGGCCTGGGAATCCCTTATCAGTCCCTGAAATCTCAGAGAAGACAGATTGATTCTGCCGCTGAGCGAGGCGATCTTGCGAAGCGGCTCTTTCAGCTTTTCATAAGAAGAAAGCCAACGATGCACCTCTGCCGTGTCAAGCTTGCCCTGCCCGGACAGGAGCTCGAGATAATAACTGCCTGTCTGCACCCGGGCCGACAGCCCTGAAAGCGCAGACTTCCCAATCGTTCCCGCAAGGTTATTAACAGCAACCCCTTTTTCATCATAAGAAAAACTCCCCTGCGCAACCGTTATGGGCAGGGGGACCCTGTCATAGTTGGCAGAGAATTTCATCTTTGCTATATCCACCCTGGCCCTGACTGCCCCCAGGCTTTCGCCAAGCACCAGCCTTCCCTCTGCTTTGCCGTTTATTGCCTTTATATGGCCGAGTTCCGTATGAAAATCCGGATTCTTCACGATGCGGCTTAGGACAAGATGGACATCTGTCAGATCTGCTGCGACTGCTGCATCAGCCTGAAATAGGGCATCCCTGCCTTTCAGTCCGATGCTGAGGGTCCCATCGCTGATCCGCGACCGCATGATCTGTCCCTTGAGGCCTTTGCCATACAGTATGCCGTCTCTTATCTCACAGTATCCGCTGACATCCCTGAAGTCAAGACCAAGGTCGGAGATCATGACGCCGCCCCTGTCCAGCCTTCCGGTAATCTTGATATTCGCTGTTTTCCCAAGATCAGCAGGGGCGCTGCCGCTGGACTTAAAGGTGATCTGCTCTACCGTGCCGTTCCTCATGATATCAAAGATCTTCAGCACCACCGGCACGTCATCTCCAAGGGCAAGGGCCGCATTTCTCACTGAGGGGATATCCAGGTTCCTTCCCGTTGCCTCAAGGCTGATCCTGTTGCCTGAAGGGTTTACCCTGAATTCTCCGGACAGGGAAAGACCAGGGTCTTTGCTGCTCAACCTCCCGATGGTGAGTACAACTTCGTCCTTCGTGTTTGCCAGTTTCAGACTCACCGCGATCTTTTTTGCCGATACCGGGGTATGCTCGGGTTTTTCGAGGATCACGCTCCCCTCATCAATGCCGAAGCTGATATCTGCCGCGCCAAGGGCCAGTGAACGCATCACTGCCGCTATCTCATCAAGAGACTTTGTCTTCTCGTCTTTTTCTGCAGGAATACGGACTGTAAAAGACGGCTCATCGACCTGAATCTTTGCCAGCCTCACCTCTCCGCGAAAGAGCGGCAGCAGTTCAGGGAAGATTGTGACCGTCCTGATCGTACCGTTCAGCTTGTCGGGGATAGCCAGACTCGCATTTCGCATGATGACGCGCGGAAGGGGAAACAGGGATATGTCCAGATCCAGAAATGTAACCGTGCCGGCGATCTTCTGCGACAGAAGATGCACGATCTTCTCCCTGACCATTTCCCTATTAATGAGCCTGGGCAGAAGAAACAGAGCAGCGGCAACAGCGAGAAGAAGAATCGCACCTGCGCCTATCAATACCCGCCTCATCGAATTCTTACTGTGGCTAAAAGCCATGGAGAAACCTCATGAGATCAGGAAACAGGCCGGTCAATAAGTGCCTTTGAGGATTTCACAAAACAGATCCCTTGCGGAAGCATACAGTTGCCAGCTTTTTTTTGCCCCACCGCGTCAGCCACAGGATGGAGATTTGCGAGCGTCGAGTTGATGTCTGCCAGCATAAGCAAGACCTGCGGCGGAAGGGCTGAAAATTCTGCGGTATTCGTCGGCATACTATTTATGTCATGTCGCAGCTGCTGAACACTGTTTGTAAATGCCTTGCAGACACTGCAAAGAGGATCGCGTTGCTGATTCGCCAAAATACCTGCAATAAAGCGGTAATAACGCAGTCTGGTCAAAACGTCCATTGGTTGCCCCCTCTCAACGTAAAATTGGAACACACTTCAGTTCAATTATAGAATGTTTAATGCCCGAATTGCTGAAATGGCAGTTTCGGAATGTTGGCCGGTATAAGGATCGCGAATATGCTAAAATGTAGCCGACCCTTTATCACGACAGCCATACATATGAAAAAAGAAAATACCCGACATCCGGTCCAGGACACCTTCACCGGAGACAACATTGAAAACATACGGAAGGCGATTGCCCAGGGCAAAAATATCCTGATCTGCGGGGTCGAGGGCGTCGGCAAGATCACCAATACAGTCCAGGCGGTAAAAAATGCCACCAATGTCTATTATCTGGGCAACCCCCTTGATTATGAAGGCAAGATGCGTCCCGGCAGCTATGAGAAATACCTCAAGTACATCCATTCACTAAAAAAAGATATCAGGATCATCGAGGACATTGAGGGCTTTTTTACGATCACTCAGCCGATCATCCTGATCATCGACGAAGTCTACGGCAGGAGCGACGCCGAGTTCAGCCATATCAGCAGGCTGCTGGAGATGACAAACATTCAGGTTATACAGATTACCGGGTGCATCAAGAACATGAAGCGGCTCATTGACAAGATCGATTTTATCCTCGAGCTGCATGTCGAGGGGGCCTTCTCGGTAGAAAAAGATCTTGCCCAGGCGATCTGCAGGATTCTGGGAAAAGATAAACCTACAAGCAAACTCTTCTGAAATAAAAAAGGCCGACATTTCTGCCGGCCTTTTCCACTATTCTAAAAACAACGCTCAGACGTTCTCGACCATCTCCCAGACTCCGGTCGGGCAGGTGCCTGCGCAAAAACCACAGCCTATGCATTTTGCTTCATCGACCACATATTCGAAGGCGCCATTGCCGAGATCGTTCCTGCTGATTGCGCCCCAGTAACAGGTCGACTCGCACATGTGACAGTCACGGCAGGACGCACAGGACAGACATTTATGCCCTTCCTTTTCAACCGTGAAGTCTCCATTGCCTGCCTCATAGTATTCCCGCCTGATCTTATCATACGAGATCATCTGTTTGGTCTCAGGCTGCCGCGGTGCATGCATGAGCTGATAATGCACGGTCTCTGCAACAAGCCTTCCCTGGCCGATAGCATGCGTTACCAGTCCGAGGCCTGTCACGTCACCAATCGCAAAGACCTTTACATCAGAGGTCTGATTAATATTGTTGACCGCAATCCAGCCGCGCTCCGTATGGATATCAGCCGGCAGAAAATCAATGACCGGGACGTCGCCGACAGAGATAATCACCACATCGGCATCAAGAGACGAGCCGTCCTTGAAATAGATCTTCCTTCCGGCATGATCATACCGTTCAGTGATCTTCGGGTAGAGTATCTGCGTGCCTTTTGACGTTGCAGCCTCCATCTCCTTGCCGAATGCTGCAGGCTTCTGGATGTCAACCGCAATGACAGACTCTGCGCCGAAGTTGTACGCCTCGGACGCCACGTCCATGCCGACATTACCGGCTCCGATCACCACGACTTTTTTGCCTTTGAGGTCATGGACCTTGCCGCTGTTCGTCTCTTTCAGAAAATCGTAGGCTGTGCTCACATGCTCAGAACCGGGAAACGCTATGACCCGGCCTTTCTGTGCCCCCACAGCCACGATCACGATCTCGTGGTCCTTGTAGATCTCGCCATATTTCTTCCTGTCGATCTCTGCATTGAGCTTGACGTTTACTCCAAGCTCGCTGAACCGTGAAAGCTCCTTCTCAAGGATCTGGTGCGGCAGACGCTCACGCGGGATGCAATGCTCAATCTTTCCGCCAAGCTTTTCTGAAGCTTCGTACAGGTCAACATTATGACCTTTAAGGGCAAGCTGCCATGCAGCGCTGAGGCCGCCAGGGCCGCCGCCGATCACCGCAATCTTGTGGCCTGTCGACTTCTCCTTTTTGGGAGCTGGCAGATCAAGTGCAAGACTGCCAAGCTTGTCGATCGCAAGGGGCTTGTCAATAAGGCCCCTGGTGCAGCCGGTCATGCAGAGGTTCGGACATATCTGCCCGCAGACTGTTGCAGGAAGCGGGCTGTATCTGAGCACCAATTCCAGAGATTCCTGAAGCAGCCCCTGCCTGATCAGCGTTGCCCTCTTATGCGAGGGGGTCAGCGTAGGACAGGCATATGCACAGGGAGGGTTATATTTCTCATTCGACCAGAGCGGCTTGTTTCTTCTGTCGCTGCCGGTCGTTATGTAGGGAAGCACCGTAAGGTCATGGTCGAGGTACTCGGCAAAGATCCCGCCCTGGCCCACAGACTTTTCCCAGTTATTCTTGCGGAAGTCGACCGTCGACATCTTAAGCGGCTTTTTCGCCTTCTTCTCCTGGGGCGTGTAGGCCATGAGCTTTTTCCAGTCAGAAGAAGACCGGGTAAGCTCTTCGTAATAGTCCGTCTTCTCAATTGCTTCGAGATACGGCTTCATATTCGCGGTCAGCCACTGCCAGTCCTGGTCAGTAAGGTCAAGGAGCTTCACGTCCTTTTCGCTGTAACCCTGTATCGGGCCGCGGAAATAGATCGTGCCTCCGACCATGCCAACACAGGGACGGTACCCAAGCACATTTTCCGGATTCCTCGGATTTACGCCGCAGACAACTGCAATACCGCCAGCCTTGAACTCTGCAAACGAGTCGCCGACATTTCTGAAATACCAGGACTGCGGAGGGTCAAACCGCGGATTGCGCTTGGTCATGGTATCGCAGCGTGCACCGCCGCTGCCCTGCACATACAGAAGGCCCTGTGCAGCAGCATTGAATGCTCCGTTTGTGACATCGCCCAGGACCGTAATCTTTGCACCGCAGTTTATCCATCCTGCATCATCAGATGCGCTGCCCTTTACCACGATCTCGGTCCCCTCCATGCCCATGCTGCCTACTCTCTGGCCTGAAGTGCCTTCAATCGTGATCTTTATAGTCTCGCCTTTCGGCCAGATACGTCCGCCGATGCCATGCTGGCCTTCAGCGATCACCCGCAGCTCGCTTACACCGCTCTTTACCGCCTCCTGGATCTGCTCCTCGAGGATTCGGGAAGGCACACGCTGTCCTTTCACATTGCCTTTTATGGTAACGAGTGAGGACGGGACATTTCTGTCTTCTGTCTTGTCACTTTTTACGTTTTTCTGTTTTCCCGTCACGGTACGTTTAACACTTTCTTTCTTAGCACGCATAGCTTATTCCCAGCCTCTCAGCAATTGCTTTATCATCAACACTCAGCCCGTCTGACATGCCTATCGGCAGCTCAGTAGACCGACCCATCGGAGCGAAGATTTTCTTCAGTTCCGTATCCGCTGCCTTGAAAACCTCCACGACACGTTCGGCAACCTTGTCCGGATCAAGTCTTCTGTAAAGCTTGGGGTCCTGAGTCGTGATACCGCGCGGGCATTTCCCGGTATTACAGAGATTGCAGCGGTTATATTCATCACCGAAACAGTCTGCAGCAGCCTGCATAATGTATTTGCCGATTGCTACGCCGGATGCGCCAAGCATCATGAGCGCAGCAGCATTTGCAGCAAGGTTGCCCTTCTTGCCCACGCCGCCTGCTGCGATAAGCGGCAGTTCGTTCTGCTTGCCCTGTTTGACCAGGTCGAGATAGCATTCCCTGATGTTCGATGCGATCGGATGGCCCATTTTGTCCATCGAAACGTTGTACGCCGCACCAGTGCCGCCGTCCTCGCCGTCAATACAGAGACCGGCTGCATACGGGTTCCTGGCAAGGTTGTTCAGGACCGCTTTTGCGGTCTTGGAGCCCGAGATCTTCGGATAGACCGGCACCCTGAAACCCCATGCCATGGACATGGACTGGATCATCTTTGCGACCGCCTCTTCGATAGAGTATTTGGTCTGATGGGTCGGCGGCGACGCAAGATCAACGAACTGCGGCACACCGCGGATCTTTGAGATCAGCTTCAGCACCTTCGCGGCCATGAGCAGTCCGCCGTCGCCCGGCTTTGCTCCCTGGCCGTATTTGATCTCTATGGCTGCAGGGTCTTCGACCATATGCGGGATCGCCCTGACAATCTCGTCCCAGCCGAAATACCCTGAGGCTATCTGGATAATGAAATATTTCAGGTACCGGGACCTGAGCAGCCGGGGAGGCATGCCGCCCTCTCCGGAGCACATCACCACAGGCATGCCTTCAACTTCATTAAGATATGCCACGCCCATTGCAAGACCTTCCCACATCGGCGGTGAAAGCGCACCAATAGACATGGAGCCGATCATAATCGGATATATCTCCCTTACCGGGGGGATAAAGATATCGCTCTTTTTGTCCATCTGGAGCCTGTCGCCAACAACCGAAAGCGGCATCTGCTCGGGTGACATGACCCGGCCTAGCAGTGTCCTGATCCGGAACTCATGTCTTCCCGCGTCCAGCGCCGGGTCAGTGAGCATCGATATTCTGGTGAACTTCAGCCTGTCCAGCGTTGATACGGTCGGATCGTTTCTTCTTCCGCCTCTCTTATATCCATCGCCGCCCTTATTCTTATAGTGAAGCATCTTATGCTGAGGATTAAGCTCAGGCTCGATCGCCTCATTCGGGCATACAAGAGTGCAGGAGCCGCAGCCTGTGCAGTAGCGTTCCATGTCCTTCACCTGCTCGACCACTTGTACGACCTGCCTTACCGCAACAGGCGTCGGCACAGGACCTTCAGACCTGACCGTCCGCAGGACCTTTACCGCCGGCTCGATCGCCTTTACCGGGCATACTGCCGTACATCTGCCGCAGCGCTTGCAGCGGTCATCCCTCCAGCGGATGATATAGGGGAACTCCCTGAGCGAGAGTTTATGATTATTGTCTAACCGTGCAGCTGGTTCCATACCTTCACCTCCTGTGCATCCGGTGACCTTCACCTCCTGTGCATCCGGTGAAATGATCACCATATCGTATTTCATCGGGAAAATGTCCTTTGACTTGTCTCTCTTTGGGACAGCGCTGTCAACGCCGCATTCTTCTGACATAAGCGCATATCTGCCTTTCACTCCGCCCACAACACCCGGCCTGAGTTTCTTGGAATCCTGCACCATAAATACCCTGCCGTCGGGCGTAAACCCTATAACCATATTAGGCCCGTCAATACAGAGCTGCCTCATGGACTGCTTCATCAGACCCACGGCCTCAGCATCAGATCTTTGTGCGATCTCAGTTGCTTTAAGAGGGGTTATAACATCCTTGTAATAATGAAGCGGAAATCCAAGCTGCCTCACCGAGTAGTGAAGGATATGCGTAAAGACCTCGCTATCGCTGTTATAACCCATATAGCCGGGGAACCCCCTGCTCGAAAGATACTCCCTGATCGGCACGAATGCCGTATTTTCGCCATTGGTCATGGAACAATACCCCTGTATGAAAAAGGGGTGGCAGGCATAGAGATAGATTGCATAATTAGTGTTCTGCCTACCCTGGGCAAAGATGATCTTCGCCTTGAGGCTGTCATTGTCAAGGCCGAAGAATTCAGCAACCTGCAGAGGATCGCCGACCTCTTTGATTGTGATAACATCAGGATAAAAAGAAAAGACAAAGATAGAGCCGTCAGACTCTCCCTGTTGCCGCAACGCAAGCCGCGTGCACATCAGAAGGTCTTCCTTCTCCTTTACAGACTTGTTTTTGAATGCTACAGGGTACTCATAGGCACGGGCAAAATAGTGGTCGCGGCTTATGATGCCGTCAACAGGCCGTGTCTTGGGCTTCCACTCATGTTTGAGCTTGAAGCCCTGTTTCTTCATATAATCGTCAAGAACTTTCCTTCCGTCCCTGGAGCAGATGCCGGAGAGAACCGGATATTTCTTCAGCTTCTCGAACTCTCCCCCAAGGTTCTTGAGCGTTAGCCCAAGCCCTGAACCGTCATGTCCTTCTTTCATGGTCTCAAGGGCAAGAACAGGCTCCATGGGCGAGATGTATTCTTTTGATGTAATCGCAGCAAGTCTGCACATGTCTGTTACCTCTACCTTCTGTTCTTTAAAAATAGGCAAAAAAAGCGTCTCTGCCGGTCCTCTGGCATAAGACGCCCATACGTTAGCCGCATGCCGTCTTTTATTATATAAAAGTGCTGATTTTCATTTCAAGGAAAGTAAAGGGGTACCCTGGGACCGGACGGCAAAATTACACCCTGACGCTAAATATCCGGCTGCTGCTGGGCAGCCTGTTTTTCCTGATAAAGAATCATATATTCTGCTTCGAGTGATTCAAACCGTTTGACAGCCTCCTCAAGTTCCTTATCCTTTGCCTTAAGCGATGCCTCAAAATCCCTCACCATCTCCTTCAGGTCCTCGTTCTCCTTCAGGACCTCCGCAGGAGTTTCACTGATCATTACCGGTCCCTGCGTCTTCATCTGGTCAAGCTCCTTCTGCCATCTGCCGACTTCCTCGACAAGACGCTCGTTTTCTTTTTCGAGTGTCGCAACACAGAGCTCGAGCTGCTTATAGTTCTCCCGGAACTCAGCAAGAGGCGCCTTCATGGCCTCGCCCATTCCTGCCTTCTGTGCAGCATCAAAGAGCTTATTTTCAAGGTCTTTATTCTTATCCTTAAGGGAGTCGAACTTCAGCTGGGACTCGGCTATCACATCCTTATAGCTCATCAGAAAGGCGATCTTTCTGGCTTGAGCCTCTGCAAGCGCCTTGGCGCCTTTGAGATCCTCGCTGATACCGCCAATCTCCTCCACCTTATCCTGCAGGACATCGATCTTGTCAAGGGCCGTCTTTTTATCCTTCAGCACCGTCTTGATAGCCTCATCAAAACTCTTATAGATCTGATTCCAGAGCAGAGGCATCTCATCCTCTGCCTTATCGGGTTTTACAAGCAGACCCTTCAGAAACAGGAGTCTTGCAGAGTGCAGCTCATTGATCACCTTCGAATCGGCTGTTGCACCTTCCTGCGCCTTCTGTTCGTCAGAGGCAAGCTGCTTCATCTTCTCATCTGCCTGCTCCCTGAGGAACTTCCCGAAGTTCATCACCTTATTTTCAACCCTGACCGGTCTGAGCTTCCTCACCCGAAGATAGAGGACCATAAAAGCAGCAATCCAAAGGACTGCGGCAACAGCATTGATTATACCGAAGGTGAGCCAGGGGAATTTCTGCTGAGTCTGATTCGCTGCCTCAGCTTTAGTCTTTATCTCAGCCTCACCCTTACTGTCATGCCTGACCTCAGCCTTGGCCTTGATATCTTCTATTTGGCCCGGAATCCCCTCGGCCGGGGCGTCTGCAGTCTTGCCAGACGACAGCGCCTTAAAGGTATGCTCCTGAGTCCGCCTGATGCCTTTGCCTTCGACAAGGACCCGGACCTCATAAACACCTGCCTGGGCCGCCGTGATCCTGCAGGAATAGAGACCGTCACCGGCCCTGACATCGCCATCCAGACCGTTATCAAAGAGTGCCTTGAGAAAACCGCTTCCGTCAGGCTGCTTTACATATGCAGACATCTTCAGATACCTGATCACTTCAGGGCTGTTAAGCACCAGTTGGCCTTTTACGACACTGCCGGTTATAGTCATGGATTCGCCCTGTCTGATCTCGGCACTGTGCAGGGAACTCTGAAGTTCAATCCCGGCCGAGCCGGTATCCTGACCAGGCGTAGGCGACGATATCAGAAAAATGACAGCAAGGACCGTAATGCCTTTCAGCAGCAACAGCCGCCTCATCCCTTCCATCTCCCTCAGCTTCATGTAGTTATTATACAGCAGGCCGTATCCAAAGCTTAAATACTCAGCATTCCCCAGTGGGAAACATCCTGATTTTGGTAAAAAAACCACTTGTATGTTATAATTTTTGACATGTTGAACACTGCAGATTCTGCCCTGAACAGACCATTTATCAATAGCGAAGACCTCCCGAAAGTCCCCTTTGTGCTTATTGCCATATCACCCCGTTTTATACGCGAAAACACGGTTATCCCTCTTGAATTGAAGCAAAACGTGCTGAAGATAGCAATGGCAGACCCTGATGATCGGGATACCATTGATGCCCTCAGGGTTGCAACGGCTGCGGAAATCCAGGTATTCGCGGCTGACCGCAGGGCCCTCGGTGAATATATATCAAAATTCTATGGTCAGGAATCACAGGACATAAACAGGATTGTAGAAGATATGGGAGAAAAGGGGTTCGAGTTTGTCAGCGAAGATGAGGAGGATATCGGGCATCTGAAAGACCTTGCCTCGGAGGCTCCCATCATACGGCTGGTGAACCTTCTGATAACAAGAGCTGTTGAGGGCCGCGCAAGCGATATCCATATAGAGCCGTTCGATGATGAATTGAAGGTCAGATACCGCATCGATGGCGTACTGCACGATGCAGAATCCACTCCAAAAAAACTGCAGGCCGCTATCATTTCTAGAATCAAGATCATGGCAAAGCTGAATATAGCGGAAAGGAGACTGCCGCAGGACGGGCGCATAAGACTGAAGGTTGGGGAAAAAGAGGTTGACCTCAGGGTCTCCACCATACCCATTCTTCACGGCGAAAGCGTCGTCATGAGGATTCTTCACAAGGAAGGCATCGCCATAGACCTGAAACTTCTGGGGTTCCCGCCAAAGATGCTGTTGCAGTTTCAACAGCTTATCGGGAAACCCAATGGGATTATCCTGGTAACCGGTCCCACGGGAAGCGGCAAGACGACTACGCTTTATGGGGCTCTGGACAAGATAAATTCGCCCGAAAAAAAAATAATCACCGTTGAGGACCCGGTCGAGTATCAGCTCAAGGGAGTCAACCAGATCCAGGTCAAACCACAGATTGGCCTTAATTTTTCTAACACCCTCAGACATATTGTCAGGCAGGACCCTGACATCATCATGATTGGAGAGATCAGAGACCTCGAGACTGCCGAGATTGCCATCCAGTCAGCATTGACCGGTCATATGGTATTTTCCTCCCTGCATACAAACGATGCGCCAAGCGCTCTGACAAGGCTCCTTGATATGGGTGTTGAAAATTTTCTTCTGTCGTCTACCGTGAGGGGAGTGCTTGCACAGAGACTCGTCAGACTGATATGCCCTTCCTGCAAGGAGACAGACCCTTCGACCGCTGACAGGGAAGAACTCCTGACACTCGGGATAGAAAGGGATACGCCACTCTACCGAGGAGCAGGATGTGAACAATGTGCGCATACCGGGTATTTCGGCCGGGCCGGGATATTTGAACTTCTGATTATTGACGATGAGATACGCAAACTGGGCCTGAAGAACGCTGATTCAAATCAGATCAGAGCTATGGCCAGACAGCATGGAATGAAGACTCTGCTGGAAGATGGCGCTGATAAAATAAGGGCGGGGATCACTACCTTGAGTGAAGTGCTCAGGGTAACGCAGGAGACCTAAGTGCCCATTTTTTCATACAGGGCCACCACCCCGGACGGTCAGATTGTTGAAGGTGTCATAGAAGCCGCGGATGAACCAACTGCCGTCAACAGACTGAAAAACTCCGGGATTATCCCGCTAAAGATCGATGCCTCATCCGAAGGAACCAAACGGAAGTTTACGTTAAAGTCGTCAAAGGGTGATATGCTGACATTCACCACAGAGCTTTCCGCACTCTTAAGCGCAGGATTACCTATCGACAGAAGTCTTAACATGCTCGCAGAGATCTCTGAAGGCAAAGAGATGAAGAGCGTAATCCAGTCGATCCTCAAAGCTATCAGAGAGGGAAGTTCCTTTTCTGACGCCCTGCAGAAACATCCCAAAGTCTTTTCAAAACTGTACGTAAACATGATAAGGGCTGGTGAAGTCGGCGGCGTTCTGGACGTTGTCCTGGATAAATTGAACGAGTTTCTCGAATCTACCAGAGAATTAAAAGAGCATGTCTTCTCTGCGATGATCTATCCGGCTATCCTTCTTCTTACAGGCGGGATATCGATAATCATCCTCCTGGTCTATGTCCTTCCAAAATTCTCGATCATTTTCAGTGAGATGGGCACCTCCCTGCCGCTGCCGACGCTGGCACTTATTAAGTTCAGCAATATCATAAAATCATTCTGGTGGATCATCCTCTTGTCAGCAGTAACGGGATGGCTTGTATTCAGAAACTACATACGGTCTGCAGACGGCAGGTACCGTTGGGATGCCCTCAAGCTGAAGCTCGCAGGAGACGTAATCATTAAGCTTGAAACCGCACGCTTTACCAGGACCCTCGGCACACTTTTACAAAGCGGGGTGCCCCTTCTTCAGGCCTTGAAAAACGCAAAAGATATTATTAATAACCAGATCATAGCCGTAACAATCGATACCGTGACAAAAGGTGCAAAAGAGGGCAAGGGTATCGCAGGGCCGTTAGCCGGTGCCAATGTTTTTCCTCCCCTTGCCCTGTCAATGATAAAGGTGGGCGAAGAGACGGGCCAGCTGGATGCGATGCTGCTGAAGGTCGCTTCCACGTATGAAAAGAGTCTCAAGACTGCCATGAAACGATTCATCGGATT
The DNA here is from genome assembly GCA_016235245.1 of Nitrospirota bacterium. NCBI lineage: Bacteria > Pseudomonadati > Nitrospirota > Nitrospirota bacterium. Next base: position 70,823 of record JACRLO010000035.1, read on the forward strand.
CCTTGAGCCGGCGCTGATCCTGAGCATGGGGATTATTATAGGATTCATCGTCCTTTCCATGCTGATGGGCATATTCAGCATGACTGATCTGCCGCTGTAAATGCACGACAATAAGGCATGAAATCTAACCGATCCGGCTTTACCCTTCTTGAACTGATAATTGTTCTTTTCCTGATTACGCTTATGCTTGGCCTTTCTTCGGTGTTCTTTGCAAATACACTCCCTTCCGGCAGGTTCAATGCCACCGCAAGAGAAATTGCAGCAACCATAAGGCAGGCCAAACACCTTGCCCAACGTAAGGGAGAAAAGCAGATCGTCACAATCAATATGGACACAAACAGCTACGGCATAGAAGGACAGACCGGAAAAATTCTGCCCTCCGGAATATCCTTTAAGGTGATTGACCCGCTGGCCGGTGAGATCACCAGCGGGATATACCAGATAGCCTTTCGCATGACGGGAAGCACCGAGGGCGGGACCATCATTGTCTGGAATAACGCCAAAGCAGCTCAGATAAATATAGATCCGGTTGCAGGGGCCGTGATAATCAGATAGATGAAATTTACCAGACAGAAAAGATATCCTGCATTTAGCATTGCAGACAGGGGGTTTACCCTGCTGGAAGTCCTCGTTGCCATGGTATTGTTGAGCGTTGCATTAGCAGCCATTCTTGAGCTCTTCTCGACTAACCTGAAGGCACTGGCAAAATCGGATGATGTCTCAAATGCCGTCATACTGGCTGAATTAAAGATGCGGGAGATCCTTGATGACGAAACCCTCATAGAACGTGCCTGGTCAGAGTCAACCGGGGATAAATACCGTATAGATATTGCGGTAAGAAGTACGGAAAATAACAGGACGGAAAATCTTCAGATCAAATTGTTTGAAATCAACCTGACGGTCCTCTGGACAAAGGACGCAAAAGAAAAGACCGTTAACCTGAAGACCCTTAAAGTCGTGGCTAAACAGATATGATAATACCGTTGCCTCTTCACCATAACCATATAAGAGATTCCAGAAAAAGCAGCGTCATCTCCAGCGTTTTTCCCCGAAGAAGAAAAATATACCTGCCGGCATGCAATTCCCGCAGCGGATTCACGCTGTTAGAATTGTTGATCTCGCTTGTCATGATCGGGGTTATCGCCCTAATAGTGACAGGTGCCATGCGTCTTGGCCTGCGCACGGTCAGCACAGGAGAAAAGAAGATCGATCACCTTGAAATGACCAGGGCATCTTTTACGATAATCGACTCGCAGATCCAGTCTCAGACCCCGCTTTCTTACGAGGAAAATGGTGAAAAGAAATACTATTTTCAGGGGGACAAGGGGTTTCTGCAGCTTGCTACTAACTATTCCATCTGGGGAGGCCAGAAGGGATATGTGCTGGTAAGATACAAAGTCACGTCAGATGAGACCGGCAAACAGTTCTTGTCAGTATCCGAAAATATTATTGGGATGAGCGGCAACAGGGAATCAAGGCTCTTCAGTGGAGTTGATGCCATACGTTTCGAGTATTTTTTCAAGGATCCTACCGAGGAAAAGGGGAGATGGGTTGACACCTGGACTGATAAGGCAACTATCCCCGAGAAGGTAAAACTGCATCTTCTTTACGGTGGAAATGATACCTCGATGATCATACCGATGAGGACCGCGGCTCTGTCGCAGACAACGTCAAGCAAGGCTCGTGACAAGCAAAAGAAGCCTGTAAAAACAGGAAAGTAGGGAGTGCCGGATATGCACCGAAATACTGCGAGACATGCTAGAGTTCATACCGGAGCGGGAACAGTTTCCGGGACACAGAGGGGCATTGCATTGCTCATTGTGCTTTGGGTCCTGACCATTTTGATCGTTATCGTTTTTTCATTTTCCTATATGGCAAGGACAGAAGCCTATGCTACCATGTCCTTCAGACAGACCGTCGAAAAGAAATTCCTTTCGGAAGCGGGATTAGCAAGAGGAATAGCCGAGTTATTCTATTTGAATGAAAACAGGAACGCAACAACGGTGATGGAAGGAAGCGAGGTCTGGAGGACAGATGGCAGAAAATACAAGCTTTTGGCTGATAACGGATACTATACGGTTGGCATCGTAAACGAAGGTGGCAAGGTAGACATAAATACTGCGCCTGAGTTAGTATTAAGGACTTTATTGATTAATCTCGGCGTAGACGCCGATTACGCTGATGGTCTTGTTGATTCCATAATGGACTGGAAGGATCCGGACAATCTTCGCAGACTGCATGGCGCAGAAGATGATTATTATTTGTCCTTGCCAAACCCCTATAAGGCAAAGAATACTGACTTTGCAACGCTGGAGGAGCTTCTTCTGGTTAAAGGCATGACCCCTGAAATTCTTTATGGAGATACAGGAAAAAAGGGGATAATTGATTTCCTTACAATCAATTCAAGGATGACACAGATCAACATAAATGCCGCACCCAGAGAGGTCTTATTGGCTATACCCGGGATTACGCCAGAACTTGCGGATTCAATCCTTGCCATCAGGGAGACTCAGGAGATACAGGACATCCAGGGAGTTCTCGGGAATAACTATTCGCTGGCATCATCGTATATCGGGCTGACACTGGCCAATGCATTTACGATCGAATCAGCGGGATATAAGGACACTGACCGTTCCGGTTATACAATCCGGGCTACGGTCACTCTTGAAGGCAACAACAAATTCAAATATATTTATTATAAGAGTCCGGTCGACATTACACAGTGAAACATATGATTAAAATCAGGGAAATACTTGCCGCTCCCAAACAGGGGACTCCTCTGTTCAGAATATGGGGCACGATCCTGAGGATGCTCACCTTTAGCCCCGCAGACGACCGTATTTTCCCCGGGAAAGATATCTCCGTTGCCATACAAAGAGGAAATGTTTCTCTGGCATATGGGACTCGCGTTCTTTCCGCTATACGTATTAAGGAAATGAAGAAATACCTGTTTGCAGAAGACCGCTATCCGCAGCCGGAAGAGCTTTTGTCTTCCCTGGCGTTGGCATTCAGCGAATTTGATCTTCCAAAATCGGCAATAACCCTGAGTATCCCGAAGGAATGGACCGTTATCAGGACGGCCGACTTCCCCTCTACCGTAAAAGAAAATATTCAGAAGGTCATCGCGTATGAACTCGATCGCCTTACTCCCTTTTCCTCTGAAGAGGCTTTTTTTGACTTTCGCGTAATTGAAGACAACGGAGACCGGGTATCCCTACTGCTCATGGCAGTAAAAACTGACCATCTTAAGCCATACCTTGACGTTCTCAATGAAGGCGGTTTTGTTGTAGACAGGATCACGGTCAATCTTTCTGCAATCGGCGCCGTATGCAGCCACAGGGATAAAAAATCGGCCTTCTATTTTTTGGAAGCGGGGAAAAACGGGTACGAGGGAGCTCTGTTCAGCAATGGGTTGCCAATACACAATTTCTCGGGAGTTTTCGAGGGAAGTGATGAACGATCAAAGGTAACCGCAATCTCTCAGGAGATAACAGCACTGCTTCAGACGTCACATAACAGAAGCAGCTCACCACAAATTATTGTTTTGCTAAGCGATAATAACGCTGCATTCAAAGAAATGCTCAAAGCCGGCTTAAAGCTGCCTGTCAGCGTTCTTGGGGAAACAGACACTGGTCTGCATTTATCACAACCGATAAACGAAGTCCCATGGGCCGCAGTCGGCAGCGTATTGCAATCATTAGGGACAAGGACTGCCGGGATTAATCTCCTCAATAAAGGGTATCATGAAAAACAGAACGTTCCTTATGCTCTGACGATCCTGCTGTTGCTGATAATAATGACAGTCTGGATAGGATACTCAATTGCACCCCTTAAAATAGAAGAGAGAAAGCTTCAGGAACTATCAGGCAGAATAACCACCAAGAAAGAAGAAGCCAGGAAAGTCGAGGAACTGATAAAGGATGCCGATGCGCTCCGTTCAGAAATTTCCTCGATTCAGAATTTCAAGAATAACAGGATAATGACTCTGAACATCATGAAGGAACTCACGGCACTGCTGCCCAAAAAAGCCTGGACATCAAGGGTCAAGGTCTCCGCCACTTCAATTACAATTGAAGGGTATGCTGATGCCGCGACGGAACTCTTGCCAAAGCTGGAGGCATCACCCCTCTTCAGAAAGGTCGAGTTTGCATCACCGACGGTGAGAGATGCCAGCAGTAAGGCTGACCGCTTCAATATAAAAATGGAAAAGGAAGAGACTCCGAAAAGAGACACGGAGCCGATAGCCAATGCAAAAAAGTAAAATACTGTCCTGGGCAATTCCGCTCATGATTGTAATGCTCCTTCTCGGCGCATACAAATACGCCTATCGGGATATACGAGCAGGTATGGCTTCTGTCAGGGAAGAGCAGGAGATCAAAATAAAACTGTTGCTCAAATATATGGGCCTGATTGCGCAAAAACCACAGATAGAAAAACAGATTAGCCTCCTAAAGGCGGAAAGAAAATCTGACGATTTAAAGCTGATTGATGGTCAGACACCCTCCCTTGCCGCTGCCACCCTTCAGGAAATCATCAAGGGGATCGTTGTTGAAAAGGGCGGCACCATATCCAGTGAGCGGGTTGAAAAACCTGAAGACATGGGAAAGTTCAGGATCATTACGATCAGCATGGATACCGTTTTGCCTGATACCGCTGCCCTGAGTGAAATCCTATATTCCATAGAGACACGGACTCCCTATCTTATGGTTAAAGAACTCGATGCACGGGTGAAAAATATCAGAGAGCCGAGGGAGCTAATGGTCAAAATGGATATATCGGCAATGACCGCCAGCAAATAAAGATGGCCAGAGTAAAATATATCCTCAGCAACATAAACCTGCTCAATGTATTATTGGCAGGATTCATTCTCTTTTCCATGCTTTACACCATTATGCCTTTTATTAACAGGAGTATCCGGTCCTCTCTTCCGGCAACACAAAAACATGACACAGTGCCTTCCGGCGCTGATACCATCCCTGAGCAGGCAAAACCGCTCTCTCCTCTGGATTATGCACTGATTGCTGAGCAGAATCTATTTCATCCCGAAAGAAAAATTCCCCTCGCAACAAAAAACGCTCAGACTGCAGAAAAGCCGGATTTTATTCTGTATGGAACACTGGTAGCCGAAGGCCTGAAGATGGCCTTTCTCGACGACCTAAAAGCACCGTATTCCACCCGCGGCAGAGGGAAAAGGCAACGGGCGCTGAAAGTTGGGCAAAGTTTGAGCGGATATACACTGGCTGAAGTTCTTGCGGAGAAGATCGTGATGGTAAAAGGGGATGAGCGGATTATTGTCGCAGTCAATGATCCGTCAAAGCCAAGAAGAATCGTCAAGGAGCAGGCGACTCAAAAACAGGCAAAAGAAACAAAAGAGGCCGCGGAAGGTTCCGCTCCTCAAAAAGCTTTCTTTGCAGAGTCGTTTTCCAAAGCTGACAGGGAGCAGGCTGAGATGCAAAAAAAGAACAAGAAGAAAAACAGATAAAAGGCAGCGTTATCTTTAATTTTCTGGAACTGATCGATAAATCAATATGCTTCGTATTGGAGACGCCTCCTCACTAAAGACATGAAAAACAAATTACATCTGCTCATCTATTTCTTGAGAAAAGACTTAAAAGCAAAATATGCGGGTTCGGCATTAGGAGTTATTTGGACATTTCTTATGCCCGTTATCCAGATTCTTCTTTTATGGCTTGTTTTTTCAACCATCATGAAGGCCCGCCCCTATGGGAATATGCAGATGCCCTACATATATTTTCTGCTTTCCTCATACTTCTTCTGGCTGGCATTCCTGGAGGGCACCATGAGAGCAGCGAATTCCATAATAGAAAACTCCGAAATCGTCAAGAAAATTTCTTTCCCGAATATTATACTACCCATTACGGCTGCCCTATCCAGCTACCTGCCGCATATTCTCGGCTTTATACTATTTATTGTAGTGTACGGCATAGAGACATCATTCAGCCCAATACTGCTATTGGTCATGCCGGTTCTGCTCTTTCAGGTCATTTTTTCACTGGGAGTTGGGATGATACTTGCGTCCCTGATGCCTTACGTTCGAGACCTGGGGCAGTTACTGGGCCAGGCATTGCAAGGGATATTTTTTCTCTCTCCGATTATCTACAGTATCGAAGCCGTCCCCGAAAAATTAAAAATCATTTTTTATCTTAACCCCATAACCTATTTTGTAGTCTCATACCAGAAGATTATTCTGCTTGGGGAAGTACCGTCGTTCTCATATTTGAGCGCAATCGCCTGTCTTTCGCTAAGCTGCTTTATTGGCGGATATTTTCTCTTTCACAAACTGAAAGAGGGGTTTTCCGACGTCTTGTGAGTTGCGTTAACTGCTGTCTCCGCAGTCAATTTGACATCCCCCCGGATTGAAGTTAAAATATTCGATGCCCGGATGTGCTGAGCAGCAGTCGGAAGTCCCGCTTGAATTGAGAATTAAAGACAAGGTTTTCTTTCTCCATAGTTCGTTGATGGGAGAGCCTTATCCGGAAGTCCTGTCATTGGAATCAACAAATTTCTGCAACCTTTCGTGTTCTCATTGCGGACATTCCCAGTTCCCCGTATTTCAGAAGGGGCATTTTGACATGACTCTATTCGACACATTAGACCACCTCCTCGGCACAAGGATAAAGACCGTCTCCCTGAGCAACTTTGGAGAACCTTTTATGTCTCAGATATGGCCGCAGCTGCTTAAGAAAGTATGCTCCATTGACGAACTCAACATTTCTTTTATCACGAACGGCCTGATGCTGGATAGACACCTTTTGGATGTCGCAGACCACAGAATATCATTTGCTGTTTCAATTGACGGTGCATCAGAAAAAACCTATGGCCATTTCAGAGGTAAAAACAACTTCTCGAGGCTCATTCAGAACCTCACTCTTTTAAAGAAACAAAAGGATCAGGCGGGAGTCGTGTATCCCCGCATTACATTTCTTTTTACCGTTTCAAAAATTAACTGCCATGAACTTGTCGATATGGTCGAACTGGCAGCTTCTCTTGGCGTGACATCATTAATCGTTCAATTTCAACTTTTTTTTGATCAGCACCGTTTCGAATCCGAATCGCTTTATTTTGCTCAGGACGAGTACAATCAACATATCAGGGAGGCAGCTCAAAAGGCGGGCGAGCTCGGAATCGCTTTCGTACATCCTGACTCTTTCGATGGCAAGACAATGGTATCGCGTGAGACTATTTCCAATTGCTGGCTTGGCAGAGACAGCTCCGGCGAGATACGCTGTTTTTCCCAGCGAGCCATCTGTTACGTTAAATATAACGGATGCGTTGAAGCCTGTTGCTCTCCTGATCATAACGTTATGGGAGATCTCAAAACCGACTCTTTTGAGGATATTTGGCACGGACGGGGATATCGTGATCTGCGCCTTGCATTTGACAGGGGAGAGTGGCCGGACAGATGCAGATATTGCAATATTATTCAGGCCCTGGACGTTCATGATAAAAGGGCACACTTTATTGCGCTTCAGGATATGGGGCAGCCCCCTTCTTCAGTTCGTCAGGAATATCGCATATCCGAACTCGATACCCGATATAAGCAGGCCCTTCTCCTGCTCAGGTCCAATAATATCTCAGGGGCCTCCGAGCTTATTGTACCGATGAGTCGCATCGATCGTAATTTAATTGAAGTCGGTAATGCAAGAGCTTTTCTTTACGGTATGGAAGGAAGAGTCAGCGCCATGTGCGAACAGCTCAAAACACTATTGTCCATAGCGCCGAAAGACAAAATACTGCTGGCTAATTATACTGCCGCGGTCACCATGTCAAAGAAAAAAACTTTTTTTGACCGGCTGTTTCGTAATTCATAGCCATGGTGACTATTGAAGCAGATGGCCTCACAAAAATCTTTAAGCTATACGACAGACCCTCTGCGCGACTCAGTGAAATTTTTACCAGGAAGAAGCTGCACAGAGAATTTATATCACTGGACCATCTCTCCTTTCGGGTCAACCAAGGAGAGACATTAGGCATTATCGGTGAGAACGGCGCAGGAAAGAGCACTTTACTGAAGATACTCTCCAAAACACTATCTCCTTCAAGCGGTCACTTTGCCATACACGGAAGGGTCTCATCGCTTCTTGAACTTGGGGCAGGCTTTCATCCAGAATTCACCGGTCTCGAAAATATCTATTTCTACGGATCTCTTTTGGGAATCGACAGGGCACTCATGGACAAAAAAAAGGAGGAGATTATCGAGTTTTCTGAACTCGGCGATTTTATCCATTTCCCGGTCAAAACCTATTCTTCCGGTATGTTTGTAAGGCTTGCATTCTCAGTCGCTACGTCCGTCGACCCAGAAATTCTGATACTTGACGAGGTGCTCTCCGTTGGTGACCTGCATTTTCAGAAAAAAAGCACTGACCGCATACTTTCTTTCAAGGAAAGAGGAAAGACTATTGTCTTTTGCTCTCATGAGATGTACCACATAGCAAGGGTCTGCGACAGAGTCTTGTGGCTGAAGAATGGGCGAATCCACATGGAAGATAAACCCTTTGAAGTAATTCAGGCATATGAAACGTTTCAACTGGCAAAAGAGAAGGTTTCTTCCGGGCCGGTTACGGAGGGCAATGTAGAAATTCAGAAGGCCCCCTCTGAAAAGCCGGACGAAAAACCATTTATATTCATACAAAATCTGCTGGTAGACCCGCCTGAAATACTCACTGCCGGCGGCGATCTCCGTATTAGTCTTCAAACCATGGTAAACGATGACCGTATACCGTATCGCATTGCCATTTATATAAGGACCGTTGACGGACTCGGAATCATCGGAACGGGCACCTATAAGATGGACCCTTTTTACGGAAACCAGAAAGTTACGATTCTGTTTCCCAAGATTCAGCTCCGCTCGAGCACATTTCTCATCGAGGCCTTTGCGTTTGACAATGAGGGGGTCTACTGGTATGACAGGAGACAGGCGCTGCCCCTTGTTGCGCACCGTCAGACAGTGGAAGTAGGGATAATTGACCTGCCGCATGAATGGCATATTGAGAAAGCGTAAGGCGGCTGAAGCTGTGTCGTGAATTACTACGGAGTATTAATCCTATGAAAAGTCAAATTCAATGCCCTTACTGTTTGTTTCCTGATGCCGATTTCTGCCTGCCGAGAAAGGACGGGATTCCGGTCTATGTCTGTTCCCATTGCAGGCTGAGATTTGCGCTGAAGGACGATCTGCAGCACGTTTATGGCTCAATCGAGGCGTTATATCAAAAAGATTATTACGAGCGGGAGGGAGACATTGGATATATCAATTATGAGGAACTCCCTCTGTCGGACTTTTTGTGGCAGGCTGCAGTTGTCCGGCTGATCGCGGGTGGAAGAAAAAAATGCCTCGATGTCGGATGCGGAACCGGCAAACTTATGGCTCTGCTTGCAAAAAAAGGGTTTGAGATAGAAGGGATAGAGATTTCCAGCCATGCCGCAGCCGTTGCTTCGTCGCGTGGTTTATCCATTATTGGCAGCGATATTTTGTCGATACCGGCAGAAAAGACCTACGACATCATTACTGCCTTTAATGTTATTGAGCACGTTGCTGATATCCGTGCCTTCCTGAAAAAAATCCTCAACCTTTTGACTGATGACGGCGTTTTCATTTTTCTGGTGCCTGATGCAGGATCAGCCAGTGCTTTGTCTCTGGGGGAAAAGTGGTATGGTTACAACAGCAGCCTTGAACATCTCTATTACTTTTCTGTTGAGTCCCTGAACTATCTTATGACTGAAATCTTCAGTACCTCCCCCGTCCTCTACCAGGCAACGCTCAAGGGCGAGGATGGTGTCTGCGGATTTATCAGAAAATCGCCTGGTTATCATGATATTGAACTGGCGGGACTCCTTAGCAGTAATTTCGCTCCTGAGTCTATTACCCGTGAAAATATAATACCGGTTTCCATTCTGTTGGTGACACTGGGTAACGCCAGAGTTTCTGAATATTGCGCGAAATATGCCTCCGATATCCGCCGGAATGCTGACGCGCTTGAGCTTTCGTTTCTTGGGCCTGCATTGGATATATCGGCATCGGGGACCGATTCGGTTCCGTTGAGCAGCGACTTCTCGGTCAGGCTTTATCAAGAGGGCGATGAATGCGGAATTGTCCGTCTTTTCAATGAAGTTTTCGAGCGTGAGATGACCGTTGAAGAATGGAATTGGAAATATAAGGGCAGGGGCAATAGTAGTGTTTACTCCGCTGTTGCTGTCAATAGCGCTCAAGAGACGGTGGCCCATTACGGCGGTATTCCTCACCGCATGATTTATCTGGGCAGGGATATATATGGTCTGGCTATTGGTGATGTAATGGTGCATCCAAAACTGAGGGGGCTGAAGCTTTTTAAAAAGACTGCGGAATTAGTACCTGAAGAGGCAGTAAGAAATAATATTTATTTGGGATACGGCTTTCCTAATCAAAGGGCTCTTCGCCTTCCGGAAAAGTTGGGTCTTTATGAAAAAATCGAAGATGTTTATGAGGCGTCAAAAAAGATATGCTTTCAGACGACTGCCGCCCGTTTTTACTTCAGCCTTTCCCCTTTATCTTTTGACGACAACAGAATTGACCTCCTGTGGAATGATGTAAAGACGCGGTTGAAACTTGCGGTGGTCAGAGACAGGGATTATCTGTCCTGGAGATACCAAAGACATCCTTTTTATTCCTATGAACTTTGGGGGCTGCAGAGACGATGGGGAGGCGGCCTTCTTGGCTTTGCCGTGCTGAGGAGGGATGGCGAGCAGATGCTGCTTGTTGATTTTGCCTGCCGATTTGAGATGCTGAAGAACCTTCTGAGGAAGGTAGAAAACTACTGCTGGACAGCCGGCTTCAAGCGCCTCCTGCTCTGGCATCCGGAATTCCTGAACAGCAGTCTTGAGTCGCTGGGCTTTGTCGTAGGCCCTTCACTGACCTGTATTCCGCGCACAACACATGAACTGACAATGAAAAAGGAAGAGATCAAGGGGAATTTCTTCTATACGATGGGGGACACGGACTTTATGTAGAAAGAACCGGGAAGCCGAAAGCTGATGCACAGGGAAGGGCAGATTGTTTTGCCCTTCCCTGTAGTTGATTAATTGCGTCAATACCGCATCAGGTCTTCGGATTGGATTTACTTCGAAGCAGCTCCTGAGTCATAATTGCAGCCTTCAGGGCTGTAGAACCCGAGTGCTTTGTAGACTCCGCCTGACAGATCCATTCCGTTAGCCTGTATTTTCTTGTAATGAGTGATCTCGCCGTAAAACATGATAGGAGCGTATGAGTTGCCCAGGGCACCCCACTCATTCCGGCTGGTATTTAAATCCGCAAGGCTCATATTCATTGGACCAAAATAGTTACTATAAATTCCATACGGAAAACATACACTCCAGCAGTCAGTAATCTGCTCGGCGGCAGCTTTCGGCAAAGAGGTCTGTGGCGTCAGTGAGCCGTCAGCTGTTATAGTGACCAGAAAATCTTCAATATACTGACACGGAGCTTCTTGTGCCAGTACGGTGCCTGCAAAAATCGAGGAGATAAGTAGAACCATCGCTGCAAGACAGGTAACTTTTTTCATGATTTTCTCCTTTTCGTTAATGGTTCGATAATTTCGAGCATTTTTCAACTCAGACATTATTTTGCAGCTGATCCGTAATTGCAGCCTTCAGGGCTGTAGATTCCGAGTGCTTTGTAGACTCCGCCTGACAGATCCATTCCATCGGCCTGTATTTTCTTGTAATGAGTGATCTCGCCGTAAAACATGATGGGAGCGTATGAGTTGCCCAGGGCACCCCACTCATTCCGGCTGGTATTTAAATCCGCACGACTCATGTTCATCAGACCAAAATAGTTACTATAAATTCCATACGGAAAACATACACTCCAGCAGTCAGTAATCTGCTCGGCGGCAGCTTTCGGCAAAGAGGTCTGTGGCGTCAGTGAGCCGTCAGCCGTTATAGTGACCAGAAAATCTTCAATATACTGACACGGAGCTTCTTGTGCCATTACGGTGCCTGCAAAAATTGAGAAGATAAGTAGAAGCATCGCTGCAAGACAGGAAACTTTTTTCATGATTTTCTCCTTTTTTAATGGTTTATTCATTGGAGCCATTGTCATGAACTGAAGTCAGGCAACAGCTCCCTCCTTCAGCAGTCTCAGGGAGGAAATGACGGGAACAATAGTATATAGGTCATATTAAGATTCAGCTTGAACACCTTATACCAGTCATCATCAATCCATATCCAGTCGTCTTCCCATGTGTCTGTCCGCGGCGGCACACTGATCTTCTGCCCTAAAATCATTGTCTCCGGAATTTCAAATACCGTCTGACCGGGAACCTTTGCAATATTCTCTGTGATCTTTATTTCACCAAGAGTATAGGATATATATTTTATGTCAATCATATTGGCTTCATAGACCACTTTTTTGACACGAGCCCTAAAAAATGGGTCATAGGACTTGTAGTTCTCCCCCATGTCGCCCCTGATTTTTTCGTCCCAATGTTGATTGACCCGCTCGACAAGACGTGCCATTCGCGGGTCCTGCGTCTCAGCAGCAAAAACAGAAGCGACCAGGAAAAAGAGCATAAACAGCAGAGACAGCAGGGTCGGCAATTTTTTCAGCATGGAATGCTTCATGGTATCTGTACCTCCCGGCTGCGTATCGTCCCAGCTTTCATGTTGTCGTCCTCATATTCGAGCCAGACGACCTGAAATTTCCCATCCTGCCCTGCGGCAAGGGTCGGGTAATTCGAATTCCGGCTCTTTCTGCTCAGCAGCATCTCCTGCGGAAGCCAGGTCTTCCCAGCATCCTTTGAGGCATTAAAATATACAGCACCCCGGATATTTCTGTAATCTACCCATGAAACGGCTATCCGGTCATGGCTGTCTATGACGATCTGGGGTAGTCCAGCATAGGTGTGATGCGGGGCATTTGACTGTATCCTGACCGGTTCTGTCCACGTCTGTCCCTTGTCATAGGAGGCGAGAAAATAGACATTGTCTATACCTTTTTTGAACTTTTCGCGGATGCTGAGGGTCAAAAAGATATTACCTTTACTGTCCACTGCACGCGGCAGTTCAAACTGCATCCAGGAGTTCAGCGGCATCTCTCCTGCGGGCTGCCATGTAGATCCCTGGTCATTAGAATATATTCCGCGGGCTGTTGACTGAAATTTTCCGGTGGCTGTTCCGCACCAGATAATAAGAAGTCTGTTTCCGGCCAGAAATATCTGCGGGGCATAGTAATTGTCCCTCTCATGTATGCTCTTCGGTTCAGTCCATGTTTTGCCGGCATCTGCTGAGGAGCGCACCATCAGACGGGTATTCGGCACCATTTTTCGATTTTTATTTCTTTCCTTCTTTGCCTTCGCTTTATGCAGATCATCGGTCTCTTTTGGCAGGTCATCGGACTCATCAGGCAGTTGATCAACCCATATCACCCATACACGGTCACCGGAAGCAAAGACCTGCTGATTAGATGAACCTGTTGAACCAGGGGCGTCTTCTGTATCAACCCGCATCTCGCTGGGGAGCCAGGTCTTGCCATAGTCACGAGAGATATTCATATAAATATCGAGTGGTCCACTCCGCTCATCCGACCAGACAGCATAGACGTCACCCTTTCCATTAAAGGCAAGCGTCCCCTGCATGGCATTGCCTTCTCTATTTAAAATAACCGGTTTTTCGAGGGTCTTGCCGCCATCGTAAGAGGCCCGAAAGATCATATACTTCATGCCGATATCCTCATCCTTGCCGCCTTTCTCTATCTTGGGTCTAAAGAGAGAATAGAGTGCCGGGCCATCAGCATAGAGCTGGTTAAGGGACAGACGGCTTGGAGCAGGTGCTCCTTCACTGACCCAGAGAGATTTCTCGCCTGTCGCCAGCATGAGGCGCTTCTGCTGGTCATACCAGCTGTATGCCGGAACCCCTTTCTGCATAACAACTGCTGGGCCCTCTAATAAATCCACATCCATTGCAGGCCGCACGAAGACAGCCAAATCCTGATCATTTCTGACAAGGTTGCTGGCCATACACCCGGAAGCAAGCAGTGCAAGTAATATCACAAATTGTTTAAAGGACATTCTTTTCCCTCTCTTCGACTATATGACTCTGCAAAATTAAGGGGTGGATTTTTCAATCCACCCCTCAGCAAAACGATAAAAATTAACTGCTGCTTATCTTGTGTATGAAAGGTAAGCTGTTGCGTTTGGCTCGTAAACCATGGTTGACATGGTCTTGCCAAGAATTGATGATGAAGTGATCTTGTAGGTGTAGCTGTAGTCCCAATCGTACTTGCCCATCCAGCCACCGGAGTTCTTTACAGTGTTGTAATGGGTCAATGGTATCAACTGCGCCGGTGTGTAGAAGAAGTTAGCGGTCATAGGAGCAGGAGCACCCGTTGATGAACCTGTTGAGGGATCAAAGCCCTCATTCCAGCAACCAACAGGGAAATACTTCGTATATGAATACAGATTTTCATTGTTGTCATATACGCCATCTGCATCAGCGTGGTAAGGATGGTGTCCAACCTCTGAAGTGCTGTTCAGCACGAGGCCGGCAGGACCTGCAACATCTGCCAGATCTGTGCCATCAATAGGGAACATGAACCATACGGTCGATGCATAACTTGTTGGCAGGAAGCTCAGGAAGGTGTGATCATCTACATTGTCATCAAACTCAAGGTTGCCTGAATCTACTTCCGTAGGATCATTGATCGCATTGTAGCTATATGCGGTTCCTGCGCTTGTGTTAACAACAATGGCCTGTCCTCTAAGCTCTCCTTCAAGTCCTGCGCCATAACCAGTACCATGAGTAACGGTCAGGTAGCCCCATGCTGGCTTAGTGTTCAGGATGTATGAAGTGGAAGTTGTGTCGCCAGGAAGAAGCTGACCGGTAACACCCGGTGTTGAGTTAGTCGCTTCGAACAGCATAATGTCGTTTCTGGAAGTCTTGCCATTCTGGTCAGCATGCTGGCAGACTTCTGTTCCAGAGTTGTAGACATAGATGTAATGCAGGTTACCCTGGGTTGCAGGTGCGGTCAGAGCAGAGGTGTTGATGATCTGAATGAATGTCAGGTCACCGCTGCCACCACTGGTAAAGTACGGGAAGAGGATTGAATCATAAGCCATTGCATTTACACTGAAGCTCACTAACATTACGATAGCCATAAAAGCCATCAATACAATCTTTTTACTCACTTTCGACCTCCGTTTCAATAAAAAACTTTTTTAATTTTGCTTTCCTTGTCAACGACAAGGATTTTTGAAATTTATCTCATTACGCAGCCCAAGCCCCTTTCAATAACCACCTCCTTCTCATAATTTGGAACTACCAAATCGTTAGGCTACCAATGATAGCTAACAGCATAACAGCTCTTTAATATCCCTCCCCTCCCGGACATATTTCATTATATATGTATCGCTAATGTCCGGATATAATTGTCAAAAAAAGCCAAATTGCTTGCCTACATTCTAAAGAAAGAAAGTGCCTTTGTCAAGTCTATTCGGATATCAGAACCGCCGTCAAATAACGGTTGCTTAGCCCCGAAAGCTCTAAAAAAACACATTTCCTTTTCTCTTAACTTTCAGCAGGTATCGCGGCCTCCGGGGAGCCAGGTTACGTATTTCCTCCGGCCAGGCATTTATCACACAAACAACACTCGCGCCTGCTGCAGATAAAGTCTCAAACGCCAAAACAGCCGCAAGACTTCAGGACTTTGCCTTGAGAACGCAGACCTAACTCTATCAAGAAACGTGCCACCTGAGCTATTCACACAACACATTGAATTCATTGAATATAATATTTTCATGCAATTATTATTATACCTCTTCGTGTATCTTTAAAGAACCATACCGTGTTTTTTCTGCAATAGTAAAACTCATAATATCCATATCCCATCGGAGATATATCAGTCAAAAGCAACCAAACTTGCTATTGTGAAGTCTCCGGCGAAGAAATAATGTCCGCATAGCCCAACCACTTTTTTATCTCTTCAGGCGTTAAAGATTGCGCGACAATCCAGAAAGCCTCAATATAGCCGGCCTGTTGCACCGTGAGCGACCTGAAGGTATTTAATGCGGTCATGTGACCGAGATAATCTATCAGCCTCAGCTGAGATCGATATTTTTTTATGGCCTTCATTTTCTTTCTGAAGACGGAGGTAATATCCACCAGCATGTTTGGCCTTAACGGCGTTGACACCTCGTAAAATACCACCCCAACGCGGTCATGCCGTGAGGCCCTCGCCCGCTGTAAATCCAATGAAAGGGACGCAGCAGCCCTGTGATCGGGATTCAGTTCGATCATCGAGGGGCTATAAATGATATCCGGCCTGAAATCCCCTGCGATCTGCACAAGCATTTCACTGGCCTCACGGTAATTTTCTGCAAGCCCTCTGTCGGGAAATCTCAGAAATTCATAATCAGAATGAGGCACACCCAAAACGTTCAGCGCATTCACGGCCTCTTTTTCCCTCATGAATGAATAATCCGTGATATGCGTTTCATTGTGGACAATACGAGACAGATGATTGGCAGGGTCTGCTTTGTCCCCGCTCGTCAGAAATACAACTTTGATATCCTTCTTGGATTCCGCATAGAGTCTGATGGCCCCTCCGCATCCAAGGGTTTCATCATCAGGATGCGGCGCCAAAATCAGCACTCTGTTGCCGGGGGGAGAAGTCGGGTGATATGGAATGATATCTGATTCAGCAATGATCATCGACACGATTCTGCATTATCGTTCAGGAAATATAAAGGGATGATTATTGAGGGGCACCTGCGCCTGCAGGCCCGGCACTCTCCTCTTTTGTCTTCCTGAACTTTATTATTTCTTTGTCGATCCCGTTCAGCCGCTGCAGATAATCCGATGAGACCTTCGCAGCCTCAACCTGATTTCTGATGACATGCGGGGTCAGTAGGATAACGAGTTCCGTACGTGCAAACTTGTCTGTCGTACTTCCGAAGAGATATCCGAGAACCGGGATCTTGCTGAGCAAGGGTATCCCCTCTCTTGACTTGGAGGTATCTTCCTGGATCAATCCCCCGATTACGATTGTCTGTCCATCCTGAATCACCAAATTAGTCGTTGCTTCACGTTTACTTATGACAACCTGATCAGAACCGAGAATTTTTT
Organism: Nitrospirota bacterium; assembly: GCA_016235245.1. NCBI lineage: Bacteria > Pseudomonadati > Nitrospirota > Nitrospirota bacterium. The sequence continues at coordinate 87,935 of JACRLO010000035.1, forward strand.
GCACAGAAAAATTAGACACTTCCTGAGAGAGATCAAGCGCGACCAGCCCACTCTCATTGACCTGGGGCTTTACCTTCAGGATTATTCCCGTATCTTTGTACTGGATCGTCCTCTGTATATCTGCTGTACCCGAAACATTTGTTTCTGAAGTGGCTATCGGCACCTGGTCTCCTATCTGGATCTTCGCCTCCCGGTTATCTGATACCAGAATATGAGGTGACGCAAGGACCCTGAGCTTTGAATCAGAAGCGAGACTCTCAAGCAGCGTCCGCACAATACCTGCCGAATCAACTCCGGCAAAAGCAAACCCCCCCAGTTTCGTCACATCCAGCCCGGAAAGCTTTGCTGAATTGAACCCCAGGTTTCCACCGAGGTTGACGTCCCGGTTAAAAGGTTTCAGTCCGGAGATATTAACATCGGTCTTCAATGACCATGCAAGTCCAAACGTCATGTCATCGGTCAACTTGATTTCAGCAACAAGCGCCTCGATCATCACCTGCCTGGGGACCGTATCGATCTTTTTTATTGTTTCGGATATAAGTCCATAGTCCTCCGGGGTCGCAAGAATTATGATCGAATTTGCGACCTCGTCAGCAAATATGCGGGTTATCTCTGATACCAGGGATTCACCGGCAGACGGCGTCAGGGAACCGGAAAGGGCTGACGGGACCGAGACAGGAGATTGAGCAGGAACAGACGGGGACTGAGCGGTAAAGGATTTAGTGGTTTGCTGCGGCGTTTTTGAGGGTGTTGATTTTGTCTGGGATGATGATTTGACCCCAAGGAATATCTCCTGCAGCATGCTGGCGACATTTACGGCCTTACTGTTCTGTACCGGGTAAACATATACCGTGGGCTTTGCGCCGACAAAAAGGTGGTCGAACGTTTCCACCCATTTTCTGACGTAATCAAGCTGCTCCTTTGTCGAGGCAACAACAAGGAGGGCGTTAAGCCGGTTAATAGGAAGAACCCTGATCTTACCGCCCTTGGCCGATAATCCTATAGCATTCTCGATATCCTTCATGGAATCTTTCAGATTAAGGTTTTTAAAGGTAAAGAGCTCCATGGCAACCTTGTCAGGGTCTTTCCCGACCTGTGCATAGATCAATTCCCTGGATACGTCGGCAAGAGGCACGATCCGGTATAGCCCCTCTTCCACAAGAAAGCCAATGCCATTAAGCCTGAAAATAACTTCCATTACGGTGAGCACTTCACTTTTCGGGATTGGGGTAACGGTCCTGAAGTTCACTCTGCCGGCCACCTTCGGATCAATGAGATAATTGACCCCCAGCACGTCACCGAAAACAGTCTGCACAACCTCAAAGATATCAGCGTCATCAAAGAAAAAACTGACTTCTCCTTTTTTCCATTCAAGCTGCATTGAAGGCTTGGGGGGAGCTATGCCGGCCGTTGCCGGAGCAACTGGTTCGAGGGGGGAAGGCAGCGGCAGACCGGGCTGCGGCTGCTGTTGAGCCCGGGACATATTCTCTCTTTTCCTGCGTTTTTCTTCCTCGCTTTTCTTTGGCTTTTCGGTCCGCTCATTCTCCGGAGCTGCCGTTGCGGTCTCGGCGAACACCTGATTGGGGAAAATCGGGAAGGAACCGGCAACAAGAGCACATAAAATAATACTTATTATTTTTTTATACACGAAACACCTCGTTCAAACAAAATACCTGTATATACGGCAGAAGATTCCTGACAGGCAGGAAATGGTCTGCTACCCTTCATGATCGCGTTGCCGCCTGAAAAACTTCCCGGCTTTCTGACGAAAAAACTCCCTGCTCCAGAGCGGCGTCATAATGCGGTGCAAATAGCATACATCTGCTTTTTTTAATTTCATTATTTTTTTTCTCGAACCGCCGATAAGACGCAGGCTCTTTAAAACGTCGGCCTTAGCCTGTACATAGAGTTTTAGCTTTCGGTATCTTACCGCAAAAAAGAAAAAATCTGCAATTATTCCGATAATCCAGGCAGCGGAGCATCTAAGGAATAGACCGGCAGGGATATTCTTGAGCCTGACCAGTTCGCTGTTGCGGAGCGAATAATAGATTGCCAGATCACTCATGTCTCCAATCGATGATCTGACCTTATGAAATACTCTCGCGGCAGGGACATAGAGAACCTTCCACCCGGCAAGCTGGGCACGCAGGTTCAGATCGGTATCCTCATGGAGCAGAAAAAAACTCTCATCAAAAAAACCGATTTCATCCAGCATTTTTTTCCGGTAAAGGGCGGCACCGGCACAGGCGCCAAATACATATTCTTCTTGTGAATATTGATCAGCGGACTGCCCTTCCCCGCGTTTGAAACCCTTCAGGTTCGTTGAAAATCCATCCCCTGCGCTGTCAATCACCTGGGTTCCGTGAACGAGCATTTTAGAAGCACAAATTCCAACCGCCGGGTTCTTTGCCATCGCATCAACAAGGTTTCGCAGCCAGTCCCTGTCTGCCTCAGCATCATTATTGAGCAGCGCAATAAATTCCCCGTGCGCCTGTTTCAACCCCTCATTGTTGGCTCCGCCAAAGCCGATATTCAGGGGCAGCAAAATACGTTTTACTTCCGGAAAGTTCGCTGCGATGTATTTTCCTGACCCATCCCGGGATGCGTTATCAACAATAATTATTTCGAAATCCCTGAAGGTTTGAAGACGGAGCGACTCAAGGCATTCCGGCAGAAGGTGCAGACCATTGTAATTTACGATTATAAGGGAGACCGTATTCAAAACAGGAGGCCCGGTCTCAGGACAAACTCTTTCGGTAGACAGACTCAACCATAAATGCTTCTTCCTCAATCCGGGGAGGGGAAAATACCTTTTTCTTCATGTCTTCAATAAGGGAGGGGTTATTGCTGATCTTTTCGATAATCAGTTTAAGCGTATCCGGCCGGCCTACCGAAAAAACAAAGCCGTTTTCGCCATCGCGTATATACTCATACGCGCTGCCCACAATATCGGAAGCAATAACCGGTATCCCGTATGCCATGCTTTCTACGACCACAAGTCCATAGCTTTCCAGCGTCGTTGACGGGACGACCACGACATCTATCTCACTCATTACCTGAGGTAGCTGACCGTGTTCATACTTTCCCATCAGTTGTATTCGTGTATCCTCTTCTACGGCACGGGAGAGCTCTGCATTGAATTCCGTATCCCATACACAGTTGCCGTAAATTTTCAGGGTTATGTCAGGAGACCGCACCTCCCGGAAAGACTTCAGCAGCAGGTCAACGCCCTTAAACCTGGTAACAACACCGGTGTACCCGAATGAAACAGTTCTGGCGGCTCCGTCTTTAGGCGGCAACGGTCTGACATTGGCATAATCCACCCCATGGTTAATATGCAGTATTTGCCTGTCCCAGCCATGTGACTTATAATTTTCGATCAGAAATTTTGAAGGAGAAAGAAGGACATCAACACTTTCAAACATCCTCTTTGCGTCTTCATATCGTTTCATAATGGACTCACTTACGCCGCACTCACGGACGCATTTCAAGCCTTTTTCAGGAGAATTGCATAAGGAGTAGTCCGGCTTGAAGAAACGTCCCCGGGGGCACAGAAGCCAGAAATCCGTCAGAGTAAATACCACAAGAATACCGAGATTTCTGGCAGCCCGGTAGCAGCAGGCCATTCTCATCGGATGTGCTATATGCATTACGTCAAAATTCTTGCCGCGAATAACTTCTGCGATAGCCTGTTCCATGGGCTCGTCATCAATCACAAAGCCGATTTCAGCCGGAATGGTTCGGTGTCTTACCGACATGACCGGAACACCCTCATAGACATACTTTTTGCAGAGGAGGCCGCTCTGGAGCACCTCAAAGCTTTCAGGAGGATCCTCTATGCCATACGTCAATACCGTTGCCGAATGTCCCATGCGCTGCATCTGTTTTGCAATGTTAAGAACATACCGCTCTGTTCCTCCATAAAACCTCGGGAAAAAATCGTGTACAACATAAAGGATATTCATACGCCCTTTTCCAACACACCGGATAACGTCTCCGGAAAAGCTTCGGAGGCATTATCGTTCTCCTCCGCGTATACGGCATAGCTGCCCATGTTTGATCCTCCGACAACAGCAAATAGCTTGTAGAGCCCAAGAATTAATTCATCATTCTTATCTGACAGACCTCCAAAGACTTTCAGAAATTCACCGAAACTGCGAAAAAGATCAATATACTGGTTTAATAAAATATCCGTTGCACGGCTGCTATCGAAAGAGTGTATATTCTCCCCCTTCAGCAGTCTGCCAAAAAGTTACTCCAGACTGTTTTCGCCGCCAGTGGCAGATGGCATCTCCGGGTCCCGGAGAAACCGCTCTAGGCTGTCCAGAAGCTCACGTGCCGGCTGGTCGGCTCCCCTGTTCGCCTGCATGGCTGCAACCGCATTAATCTTCTGATAAAAACCGTAAACACAGGCAAGCATGTCTTCAGTGGTTGTTATACCAAAATCACCCCAGGAAATCGGCTTAAATTCCAGCAACCGGACCAGATGCTTTATATCAACAAAACTCCTGCGGAAATAGTAATCCGGGGGTCTGGTATGGGAATGTACTACCCCGACAGTAGAAAAAAAGGCCATTTTATAGCCTTCTGAAATTATTCTCAGGCCGAGATCCAGATCTTCAGCGTAGGGGATTGGATTGAACTTTAATCTATCAAAGATATCCTTCCGGATGCAGGAAAAAATATTGTCAAGCTGGCTAACTCTTCTTTTTTCATCGGGCGCCAGGGATGAAAAAACTGCCTTGTCTACGCTTGAAATATGATCGTCAGAAAGACCAAGAACGTTATTATAATAGTACCATAACTGCCAGCAGGCAAAAAGATCCGCATCGCTTCTCGGTATTTGCCGCGCGGTTGCCGCCGCAATCAACGGATCGCCCTCTATTATTTTAATGATTGCATGGACACATAAATCTCCGATCGGTATAACATCCTGCGATAAGAAGACGAGGTAATCACCAGTTGCCTTTTCTGCACCGATATTCCTGACCGCACCGTGGTTGAAGTCCTCAGGCTTAATGGAAAAAATTCTCGCGCCGTAGTGTTCAGCAATCTTCAGCGTATCGTCGCTCGACCCTGAATCAACAACGATAATTTCCAGGTCCCTGATCCCTTTCTGAGCCCTCAACTTTTGGAGCGTCATCCTGAATTCACTTCCGGCGTTTTTTGTCGGTATAATAGCAGACACTTTTTTATCGAGTATCTCAGGCTGTTCCGATTGTATCACCGGCAGAACAAACTTTTCATTCCTTATTCTTTGCTGCGCAAATTTTTGACGTATGCGATCTTTCACCTTGCCAAATGCAACCCTCGGACCTTTTGTTATAATAACGGACAGACCCTTTAGTATCAGCAGATAAAAAGTCTCCCGGCGGCTCCCGGGAGCAAAAAGCCTTGGCTTTATCCTTGAGCGGTATGCATCGAGCAACTTCCATCCCAGAGAACTCTGAAATTGTTCGATATAATGCTCCCTTGACCGAAGTTCATTTTTCAGTTCCTCACTCTGCCTGACAATCTGCTCGATATAAATGTCTTTTGCCTTTAATCGCTCTTCCCGTTCCCTGAACAGCTCTTTTAATTCCTGCTTCTCTGATACAGCATTTGAAAGAGAAGCGATTTCATCCTGCTTCGCCGCAAAATAATGGTACGCAAACTCTGGGGTTATTTTATCCCAGTGTTTTGTCAGCACTTTCAGATAATAATCCACGGCATCGGGCAGGTTAACAAAGGCGATCTGATCAGTCTTGCTCCACTGGATATATTTTGAGGTTACCTTCGGGATATGATAAAAAAGATTTTTTTCGGAAGCCCTGATAAAGAAGTCCCAGTCCTCGTAGAGCTCAAAGGACTCATCAAATCCTGCGGCTGCCTCAAGAACATCTCTTCTGAGCAAAATGGAGTTCAACGGGATAAAATTCTCAAAGAGCAATACGGCAAAGGAAAAATCCCATGATCTGAACGTCCCCCTATTCAGTTCCCGGACAATACTGCCGTCCTCGCGATATTCCCGCTCAATGATTTCACTGTCTGCGTAGGCCGCAGAACAGTTCGTTTCTCTGCTGAGGCCATCAAGAAGGGTAGAGATATGATCAGGATAATATTCGTCGTCGTCGTCCAGAAAGCCGATAAAATCACCCTTTGCATTGGCAATCCCGACATTGCCCGCATGAGGCCTCCCATGATTTTTTCCCAGCCGTATATAGGTAACTGGCATGTCGCCAAGAATAATTCTTAACTCTTCGGGGTCAACGTCGCATCCCCCATCATTTACCACAATCGTCTCTATTATCCTGTGCTGCTGGGCAGCAATGCTTTGAAGAGCTCTCAGTAAAAGTTTCGGCCTGTCCTTCGTTCTGACGATTATGGAAACTAAAGGTTTGATTTCGTTCATGGGTATTAGAGCCGGCATTAATCCCTGATCGGGGACAAAACGCAATCCCGATTTATTATCGAGGCCACCGATCGTATCGACCCCTTATGCAATAAAAACTGACGCATCTCAATATGCCCCTTCTTTCCTTAATACGATTTTTACGGTCTTGAACAAGATAACAATATCCAGCCACAATTGCCAATTCTTTACATACCATACATCCAGGGCAATGCGGTAATCGTAGGCAGTATTATTTCTTCCGGAGACCTGCCATAAGCCTGTTATACCAGGAAGGACACTATAGCATATATCTGCTGCTTCTTTATAATACTCATTTATTTCATCTCCCGTCACCGGCCTTGGCCCCACAAAACTCATTTCACCCTTCAGCACATTCACGATCTGCGGCAGCTCGTCAAGCGATGTCTTTCTCAAAAATTTCCCTATTCGGGTAATTCTCGGATCGTCCTTGAGCTTCCAGAAGGTCGTCCACTCATTCTTTCTTGCCGGATCATTTTCCAGAAGATCTTTCAGACGTTCTTCGGCATCGTCATACATGGTCCTGAACTTATAACATCTGAACCTCCGCCCGTTCTTCCCGATCCTTTCCTGGGAAAATATGGCAGGCCCCTTTGAATCCAGATTGATAAGAACAATCAAAACGACCATGGGGATAAAAAGCAGCGGCAGCAGCAGCATACTGACAAGCATATCAAAACATTTCTTCAGAAAAATATTTACCGGCCGGTAGAGATTATTATTCATTTCGAAGGCAAAGGCCTCTTCATAGAAAAAATGTCTCAGATTCGTCCCCAATACCGCAATGCCGAATATATCAGGCACGAAAAGGATATTCTTAACCTTGTGCTGCAGCGTATTTATCAACGCCTGAAGTCTTTCTTTGCCGACCCCCGGCATGGCAATAAAAATATCTTCCACGTTGCATCGTTTTATATAATGCAGTGCCTTATCCACACCTCGATGTACTTTTATGCCTTCGATCCGTTTGCCGCATTTCTCAGGATCATCGTCAACAAAGCCGATAATGTTATAGCCGTAATTCGGCTCTCTCATCAGCGCCTTCAGCATAAGCCGGCCTGTTTTGCCGGCGCCAAGAATAAGCACCCTCCTTTTCAGGAGACCGGATCTTCTGAGAGTCTTTTTCACGGTCATTCTTATCAGGGGCAGCAATCCAACCGCCGCTATTCCCATCAGGACTACAACGGTCCGTGATATTTCATCGCTTATTTTTCCTGCCGATGCGATCGTAAAAATCCCAATCGTTGAAAGGAATGCTACCCTCCATAAAACCCTGATCTCATCCCAGTATGAAAATATCCGCGTATACAGGCCTTCATAATAAAAGAAGCATATCCAGACCACAAAGATCCACCACAGACGCAAGGGGCCGGCAATCGGCGCATCACCCGGAAAGCTGGATTGGAATACAAGAGGCAGGACTTTTCTTATCAATACCGCCAGTTCGAACATGAGAAAAACAGCGCCGGTATCAGCAAGCAAAAGGGCCAGCAACTCGATTATTTTTCTGATTTTATTATTCAAGAAAGACTGCGCTCATTTCATGCATGATTGTTTATATTACTATGTAAATTTGTTTTTAGAAAGACAGCCTGAAAACTCCATGACGCTGCGCCATCGGCGCATTGAGAAACTGCTTCGCCAGCCTGTTGACGATGTAATCGGACCGGTCGTTTTCGAGCAACCACGGTGTATCCTCACCGTTCTTTCCGAAATCCCCTATTCCCTACCCTGCACTTTCATACCCCGGCAATGTGCCCTCTCTCGAAAAACTATATATCAGCTCGCCTGCCACAATAATGTGATCAACGACCGGGACATGTATTCCTCCAAGGGCCTGCACCAGACTGCGGGTCAGTTTATGGTCATGGACAGATGGCTTAATGCTTCCTGCAGGGTGATTGTGCGCCAGAATTACGGAAGCCGCCTTATGCCTTACTGCAGCCTCTGCAACATGCCGTGGATGCACAAGGGCATCCTTCACCGTGCCCTCACTTATTAATGCCGGATAGAGAACCCTGAGCCGGGAATCAAGACAGATTACATAAAATACTTCTTCAGAGCGGCCTGCCATAAGAGGAACAAGATATTCAGCAGCCGCTTCAGAGGTATTAAGAGGCTTGCGGGAATACCTGAGACGATCATGGAAATAGCGGCGGGTAATATGAGGGATCATCGAAAGAAAGGCAGCAGCATTGCCGCTGACGCCTTCGACAGATGCCAAATCCTTCGGATCGGCCTCAAGCACCGCAGAAAGACTGCCAAACCGCTGTATCAATTTGTGAGCAAGAGGGTTTGTATCCCGCCGGGCAACAGCCTGAAAGAGAAGCAGTTCGAGCACTTGATGATCCTCAAAGCTATCGAGGCCTTCTTTGAGAAAACGCGTACGCAAACGGTTGCGATGACCTTTGTGCAATTGCCCCTCTGACACTGCTTCAGCCATACCTTATCCCCATTGAGTCAACAGAAATATTGCTGCGTTACATGCAGTCTATACGTTCAGGCTTCGTCTTTCTTTGATTTTTTCCTGGTCTCGCGTGCTATTTTATCCAGGAGGCCGTTGATAAATGAAGCTGCTTCCGAGGAAGAGAATTTCTTTGCTATTTCAAGCGACTCATTGATCGTCACCGCAGGAGGAATGTCCTTGCGGTACAGGAGCTCGAAGACGGCAAAGCGCATGATATTCCTGTCAACCGAGGCCATGCGGTCCATTTTCCAGTGCTCAGCAGCCTGCCGGATCCTGCTGTCTATTTCTTCAAGGTGGGCAAGGGTCCCGCTAACAAGCTCTTCGGAAAATTGCTTGATATCCTTGTGTTCCTTCTTTGTCGGATCAAGATCTTCTACGGCCCGGAAATCAGACCGGTGTCCGGTAAACTCATACTGAAAGAGCATCTGGAGGGCAAGCTCCCTGGCCTTGCGACGGTTCATAAGAAAGTAATGCGTGATGCGTGATGCGTGACAAGTATAAGGACACGTTTCTCCGGCTGTCTGCCCATTACGCATAACGCATTACCCATCACGGCTGTTATCATAACTTCTTGAAGACCTGTGCCATTTCGATTGCAGTGACCGCAGCATCGAATCCCTTGTTGCCGCTCTTGGTGCCGGCCCGTTCAACCGCCTGTTCGATCGTGTCTGTCGTGAGCACACCAAAAGCGATCGGCACGCCCGTATCGAGCGAGGCCGAGGCAACACCCTTGGACACCTCTGCAGCAACATAGTCAAAGTGAGGCGTTGCACCCCTGATGACCGTGCCGAGGCAGATCACCGCCTGATATGAGCCCTTCTCTGCAACTTTCTTGGCTGCAAGTGGTATCTCAAAGGCACCCGGCACCTTTACGACATCAATATCCTCATCTTTAGCGCCGTGCCTCAAAAGAGCGTCAACTGCGCCGTCGAGGAGCTTGCCGGTGATAAAATCATTGAACCTGCTCACGATGATCGCAAACTTCAACCCCTTTGCCTGTAAGTCACCCTGGATAATTTTCATGGTTTCCTCCTGTTGCTCCTATACATTGCTCAGCATATGTCCAAGCTTTTTCTTCTTTGTCTTGAGATAACCGAGGTTTCGGTCCTGAGGCGTTATCTCCATCGGCACCCGCTCGACGACCTTGAGGCCATATCCTTCGAGTCCGACGATCTTCTTCGGGTTGTTCGTCATCAGCCTCATCTTGCGCACGCCGAGATCAACAAGGATCTGCGCGCCGATGCCATAATCCCGCAAGTCAGGCTTGAACCCAAGCTTGAGGTTGGCCTCGACCGTATCAAGTCCCTTGTCCTGCAGCTCATACGCCCTGAGTTTATTCACCAGGCCGATACCGCGGCCTTCCTGACGCATATAGAGGATCACGCCCTGTCCTTCCTTGCTGATGATCTTCATTGCCTTGTGCAGCTGCTCGCCGCAGTCGCATCTCCTTGATCCGAAGACATCGCCGGTCAGACATTCGGAATGCACGCGCACAAGGACCGCATCGTTCTTGCTAATCTCGCCCTTCACCAGGGCAAGATGCACATTTGCGTCCACGTCATTGGCATACGCAATGACCGTGAAATCACCGAACTCGGTCGGCAGCACGGTCGTTGATTCTCTGCGGACAAACCTCTCGATCCGCGTCCGGTATTTAATGAGGTCTTTGATCGTCACGATCTTCATATGATGATGCTTTGCAAATTCCATGAGCTCCGGAACGCGGGACATGGTACCGTCGTCATTCATGATCTCGCAGATGACGCCGGAAGGGTTCAGCCCTGCAAGACGGGAAAGGTCGACAGACCCTTCGGTCTGACCTGCCCGCTGGAGCACGCCGCCGCGCTTTGCCCTGAGAGGGAAAACATGGCCGGGACGGGCAAGGTCCTCATGCGTTGATTTTGGATCGATCGCAGTCAGGATGGTCACTGCCCTGTCTGCTGCGGATATGCCGGTAGTCACGCCCTTCTTCGCCTCGATCGAGACGGTAAAGGCTGTGCCAAAGGAAGAAGTATTGGCCTCGGACATCATCGGCAGCTTCAACTCCTCAACCCTTTCACCCGTCAGGGAAAGGCAGATAAGCCCCCTGCCGTGCTTTGCCATGAAATTGATCGCTGCAGGGGTGACCTTCTCGGCTGCCATGCAGAGATCGCCTTCGTTCTCCCGGTCCTCGTCGTCAACAAGGATGACCATCTTGCCTTTTGCAATATCCTCGATCGCTTCGTCTATGGTGTTGAATTTATGTTTCTGCTGCATCATTGCTCCTTTAATTAATTACAGCGTTTGTCTTTTGAATTCTGCTTTTACGCAAAGCCCGACATCTTCAGGGTCTGCATGAGGGATGAATCATTTCCTTTTTTCAGGTATTTTGAAACATACTTGCCCAGGATATCAACTTCGACATTCACCCGGTCACCGGCACTCTTGATCCCGAGCGTGGTCAGTTTAGCAGTATGGGGAATGATCACAAGCGAAAATCCGTCACGCATCACATCCACGACCGTCAGGCTGATGCCGTCAACAGCAACCGAACCTTTCTCTACAAGATATTCAGCTATCCAGGATCCTGTCTCTATGACGATCTTATACACTTCGCCTTCCAGACTCTTTGAACGTACCGTGCCCGTGCCGTCAATATGGCCCGTCACAAAATGGCCGCCGAGCCTGTCGCTGAGCCTCAACGCAGGCTCAAGGTTAACCCTGTCTCCGACCCTGAGTTCTCCGAGATTGGTAGATATAAGCGTCTCGCCGGAGACATCGAATGACAGCGCTGTTGCCCTGATCTCGACAATGGTCAAACAGGTGCCGTTAATCGCTATGCTGTCACCAAGCTTTGCTTCCTGACTGAGGGCCTTTGCATCGAGGGAAAGTCTTGCCCCCTTACCCCTCTTCTGAAGGGAAATAATATTTCCCAATTCAACGACAAGACCGGTAAACAATCAATACTCCTCATACATATCAAAATCAAACGTCTTCTGGTAAAAACCCCAGAAATCCACCGTGTCTTTCCAGGTTGCCTTCACCTTCACAACCTTTTTGTCGATTGTCACGGAAAGATCGGCCTCGTTCAGCCTGATCCCGAGTTCGGCAGCGTCCTTCATGACATTTGCCCTGATCGTATTAGCATCGCCGATCTCGGTCTTCAAAAAATCCCGTGTATGTGAGCCGAGGGTATACGAGCGATAATAGGGTTGGCCAAAAAGCATCAGGGCAACGATAAGAGCGCCAAGAAGAATCAGTCCGAGCAGCGTCTTGATAAATCCTTTTTCTCCCAAATTCTTTTTCATTTCACAAGCCTCCCTATTCTGTTAAGGTGATTCCATCTCTTGGAGGTGTCCCAGGACCAGTAAATAACAACTGCCTTGCCTTTGATCTGTTTCAGATCAACCGTGCCCCAGAATCTGCTGTCATAGCTCTGATCCCGGTTGTCGCCCATAACAAAGACCTTTCCCTGGGGTATGGTGAGAGGCCCGAAATTATCCCGCTTGTCCATTGCCCGCGGCCTGATCGTATCATCTTTGTAGACCACAAACGGTTCGCTGACCTTCTGGCCGTTCAGATAAAGGACCTTGTCTTTGAATTCGACGACATCGCCGCCAACAGCCACGGTCCTCTTAATAAAATCCCTTTTGGGATCCTCAGGGTATTTAAAGACAATGATATCACCCTTCTGCGGTTTGTAAAACCCCGGCATCCAGAAGAGATTGATATCGGTAAAAGGGATATCGATAGGGGTTCCAAAAACAATCTTGTTTACGAGGATATGATCTCCGATCTGGAGTGTTTCGAGCATGGAGCCCGAAGGGATCTTGAAGGCCTGGACCGCAAACGTTCTGACCACAATGGCAATCAGAAGCGCTATCAGTATCGCCTCGATATTTTCGCGGATTACCGATTTTCCCCTGTCTTTCTTATACCCCCGCTCCTGCTTCGAAGATGAGTGATCGGTCACGGCCGAAGTCTCACCCATATCATGGATCTTTTTCTCTTCGTTCATTTCACTTTCAGGATCGCAAGAAAGGCCTCTTGCGGCAGTTCCACCCTTCCCACCTGCTTCATCCTTTTCTTGCCCTCCTTCTGTTTTTCAAGCAGCTTCCGCTTCCGCGAGATGTCGCCTCCATAGCACTTGGCGATAACGTCTTTTCTCATCGCCTTGACCGTCTCGCGCGCTATGATCTTGCTGCCGATGGCTGCCTGGATCGCCACTTCATACATCTGTCTCGGGATGCTCTCCCGCAGCTTTTCTGCCAGCTGGCGTCCTTTATAATAAGCCTTATCCTTGTGAACTATCAAGGACAGGGCGTCAACAATTTCGCCGTTCAGCATCACATTGAGCTTCACGAGATCCGATTCCTTATATCCCATAAATTCATAGTCCAGCGAGGCATAGCCTTTCGAAAAGGACTTGAGCTTGTCATAAAAGTCCCAGAGGATCTCGTTTAAGGGGAGTTCATATTCGACCTTGATCCTGTCTTTGCCGATATAGTGGAAACCCTTCTGCGTACCTCTCTTCTCCTGGCAGAGATCAAGGATCGGCCCGATAAAGTCCTTTGGAACAAAAATGGTCGTCAGCACATAGGGCTCTTCAATTTTCTCGTATTGATCAGGCAGCGAAGCAGGGTTTTCGATGAAAATAACGCTTCCATCCGGCAACGTTACCCTGCATACAACCGTCGGCGCGGTGCTCAGGAGAGAAAGGTCGAACTCCCGCTCAAGCCTCTCCTGAATAATCTCCATATGAAGCAGTCCTAAAAATCCGCACCTGAAGCCGAACCCCAGTGCAAGCGAGGTCTCCGGCTCAAAGGTGAAGGATGAATCATTCAGTCTCAGTTTGTTCAGCGCATCTCTGAGGTTTTCATACTGATGAGTTACGGTCGGGTAAAAACCGCAAAAGACCATCGGCTTAATGTCCTTGTATCCGGGACAGGGCTCTGTCACCGGCTTGACCGCATCCGTAATCGTGTCGCCAATTCTGGTGTCAGCCACATTCTTGATGCTTGCAATGATATAGCCGACCTCGCCTGCCGTAAGCTCCTCAACCGGCGTCATCTTGGGGCTGAATATGCCGACCTGCAGGACGTCAAACGTCGTTGCCGTTGCCATGAGCAGAATCTTCTTGCCTGCCTTCACTTTTCCGTCAAAGAGCCTCACCAGCATAATGACTCCCTGGTAATTGTCAAACCAGGAGTCGAAGATAAGCGCCTTCAGAGGTTTATCCTCGTCGCCGGGAGGCGCCGGGACCTTCTGCACAATCGCTTCAAGGATCTCCTTGGTGCCGATGCCTTCCTTTGCGCTTGCAAGGATCGCGTCTGAGCTGTCGATGCCAAGCGTGTCTTCGATCTGCTCCTTTACCCGCTCCGGGTCAGCACTCGGAAGATCGATCTTATTAATAACCGGTATCATCTCAAGGTTATTATCAACAGCGAGGTATGCATTGGCGAGCGTCTGAGCCTCGACGCCCTGGCTTGCGTCAACAATCAGAAGGGCCCCTTCACAGGAAGCCAGACTCCTTGAGACTTCATAGGAAAAATCCACGTGGCCGGGGGTATCGATAAGATTAAGGATATATTCTTTTCCATCATCAGCCTTATAGTTCAGTCTGACCGCATGTGCCTTGATCGTAATGCCCCGCTCCCGCTCAAGGTCCATCGAATCGAGCACCTGCTCCTGCATCTCCCGCTTCGAAAGCGCTCCGGTAAATTCGAGCAGCCGGTCGGCAAGCGTGGATTTGCCGTGGTCAATATGGGCGATAATGGAAAAGTTGCGGATATTCTTCGACATGCTACAAAGACTTCCCGGATGTTTCCATGAATACAAGGCTCGCTGCGCCGACGATGCCGGCATCGTCACCGAGTGACGAAGGGATGATCTTCACCGCATCAAAGAGTTCTTTAAAGGCCCTCCTCGATGCCTCTTTGATAGCCTCCTGCACATAAATGTTCCAGGCGCCGACAAGACCGCCGGTAAGGATGATGGCCTCAGGGCTCATTATATTAATAATGTTTGCAATGCCGACACCAAGGAAACGGCCGGCATCCTTGAGGATCTCACGGGAGAGCGCATCTCCTTCAAGCGCTGCCTTATAAATATCCTCAGGCGTGATCTTATAAATACTTCCTTTACAGCATTCCTTGAGAATGCTTTCATTGCCCTTTTCGAGCAGGTCTACAGCCTTTGCGATCATGGCCCGGGCCGAGGCATAGGTCTCGAGGCAGCCGATATTGCCGCATGGACATTTCTCTGCATCTGCATTAATGCTCATATGGCCGATTTCTGCTGACACATCAAGCAACTTTCCCTTATGGATAATGCCGCCGCCGATACCCGTTCCTAATGTCAGGAGAACAAAATTATCAAAGCCCTTGCCGGCGCCTGCGGTCTTTTCTCCCAGGGCTGCCACATTGGCGTCATTTTCGATCATTACCGGAACGTTGAACCTGCTCCGGATCTCTCTTACCAGATCAACTCCTTCAATGGCATGAAGGTTGGGTGATATAAAAACCCTG
Organism: Nitrospirota bacterium; assembly: GCA_016235245.1. Classification (NCBI taxonomy): domain Bacteria; kingdom Pseudomonadati; phylum Nitrospirota; species Nitrospirota bacterium. The sequence continues at coordinate 103,320 of JACRLO010000035.1, forward strand.
CCGCGCTTTCTGTCAATCAGGCCGGCAACACCAAGTCCGATCCCCACAATTTCGGTCTGTTTTATTTCATCTATGGCAGACAATACCGCATCGAGCACCGGTTCTGACGACGGTTTTTTTATCTTGCGGGCGATCTCTCCGTCTTCGGAGACGAGTGCGACCCTGAGGTTTGTTCCTCCGAGGTCTATCCCTATAGCGAATTTTTTCGTTGCAGTCATGCTGTTATGCAGTCCTTATGAATGCGGGAAATCAATGAAGTCTAGAAGTGTATCACAAAATATTCCTTTGAGTAAAGGAAGTTACATGAAAGATTCCCTTGACCTTTTCATGCCTCAGTCAATAAAATATGAATATATGAAACAGAACAAGACATTATTTGAACTTCAGTCAGAGGTCTGCAAGACCCTCGCAAGCCCCAAGAGACTCGAGATCCTCAATGCACTTAAAGAGGGTGAAAAGACTGTCACTGACCTTGTCGAGGTGCTCGGCGTTCCCAAGGCCAATGTCTCCCAGCACCTTGCGGTAATGAGACACAGGGGTATTCTCAGGACGCGCAGGGACGGGGTCAACATCTACTACAGCGTTGCCAACGAAAAAGTTATCCAGGCCTGTATTCTGATGCGTGAGGTTCTTACGGAACAGATGCAGGAAAAATCAAAGCTGATCGACATTGTCGCAAACAGCTGATCTCTTTTTTATTTGACAAATATATGCAAGAATGCTAATGTTTGCATATATTCAATCAGGAGGAAGCGACTACAAATGAGATCCATGATGCATAGGGTAGAAGTCCTAAAGACCATTGCACATCCGGTCAGGATACAGATTCTTGAAGAACTTCTGAAGGGTGTGAAATGCGTAAGCGACTTTGAGGACTTTCTTGCAATAAGCCAGCCGAACGTTTCCCAGCATCTGTCCCTGCTCAGAAGACAGGGGCTGATCGACCACTACATGGATGGAAGGCTCAGGTGCTACTTTCTGAAAGACCCGATCATCCCTGACCTGCTTGAGATCCTGAAAAAAGACTATATCGAAGAGTTGCCGGCACCGGCCTGCTGTCCGGTTACAAAAAAGGGCACCTATCCGGGAGATAGACAGAGATAGGAGTTATGATTTTCTGTAAGGAGGCACAGGATGGGTTCGCACACCATTAAGCTCTATGTCAATGACCCGATGGGGAAACGTTGACTGCAGAATCTTGAAGCAGCCAGGAAGGCTGAAGCAGAATCAGGCGCAAAAATGGTCATAATAAGCAAGTCTTCACCGGATTATCTTCAAGAAAGAAATCCACCACCATGTCCCTCCGTTGCAGTAAATGATCAATTTATAGTCAAAGACAGCATAGTTTCTTATGAGGATTTGAAGGCCGCTCTTCTGACCGCAGGATAAACATGGATTTTCATCGGATGAATTGCTTACATGGTAATAAAAGATAACAATCAACAAGGAGGTAGTATGGATATCAAACTTACCAGTCTTTCAAGCTGCGCGGGTTGAGCGGCAAAATTCAGTCCTCTGGACCTGTCCCACGTGCTGGGGCAGCTGCCTGCGTGTACAGACAAAAATGTTCTGGTTGGGGCATCCAATGCCGATGATGCAGGGATCTACAAGATTACTGACGAAATAGCGGTTGTCCTTACCACAGACTTTTTCACCCCTATTGTTGATGACCCTTACTGGTTCGGGGCAATTGCCGCAGCCAACTCACTGTCTGACGTGTGGGCCATGGGAGGGAAGCCGACGGTTGCACTCAACATCGCCATGTTCCCGAGCAGTTCTGAGTTTTTCCCATCGCTACAGAGAGTCATGCAGGGCGGCATTGACAAGATGACCGAGGCGGGCGTATCGATCATCGGTGGCCACACAATCAAGGACAAAGAACCGAAATTCGGGTATACCATAATGGGGCTTATCCATCCCGATAAGATACTCGATAATTCTAAAGCAAAACCGGGCGATGCCCTGATACTCACCAAAAAAATCGGGACAGGTATCATCTCCACCGGAGTAAAGGCCGGCATGTGCAGCGATGCCGTTATTGAGGAGTTTACCCTCTCTATGGCGACTTTGAATAAACGGGCAGGAGAGATTATGTGCGAGATCGGTGTGAGCACCGCAACGGATATCACCGGCTTCGGGCTTATCGGTCACCTGAATGAGGTGCTTACTGCGAGCAAATGCCAGGCCCGCCTTTATTCAAGCCGCGTTCCGTTTTTCGAGGAAGCGGTAAGACTGGTCAAGAATGGCATTGCCCCCGGTGGCACGTTAGGAAATCTGAAGATATATAACCAATATGTTGCCTGGGCAGAAGATGTGCCGGAATATGAAAAGGTTCTTATGAACGATGCCCAGACATCAGGAGGCCTGCTTATCTTTGTCCCGGCAGAAAAGAAGGAGCAGTTGATTACTGCCTTGCAAAAGGAAGGGATTCTGGCTGCGCACATTGGAGATATTCTTGATAGTCAGCCAAAAGACGAAAAACACGTTATCGTAGAGCGCTGAAGAATCATGGCGTTTTATCTTTTGTTATGGGCAGCAGGCTCGATAGTCGGCTTCTTCTCGGGTCTGCTCGGAATCGGCGGGGGCATACTCATGTTCCCGCTGCTCCTTTACGTGCCTCCTCTTCTTGGGATGGACTCAATCGGTGTGAAAAATATTACCGGTCTGACAATGATCCAGGGATTCTTTGCGTCCCTTACAGCCATGTTTTTTTACCACAAGCATAATCTTGTCAACAAGCCTCTTGTTCTTACCCTTGGACTCTCGCTGTTTCTGTCCTCCCTGACCGGATCTTTCGTATCAAAAATTGTTCCGGACAAACCTCTGCTGTTTATCTTTGGTGCACTGGCATTTGTAGCGTCAATAATGATGCTTATCCCCAGAAATTATTCAAAAGATGACTTCACGGAGGATAAGATAACCTTTCATAAATCAATGGCCATAGTTATAGGAATTACTATCGGATTTCTTATTGGTTTGGTAGGACAAGGTGGAGCATTCATAATAATACCTCTTATGCTGTATGTCTTGAAGATTCCGCTCAGGGTCGCTCTGGGAAGCACCCTCGCCATTGGGCTCTTCTCAGCTTCAGCAGGCTTGATCGGAAAGATAGCAACAGGTCAGGTACCTTTTCATATGGCGGCTGCATTACTTGTTGGTGCAATCCCTGCAGCACGTTTTGGCGGTGTAGTTGGTAAAAAAACCAAGTCTGAACATTTGAGATGGCTGCTTGCAGTGATCATTATTGCCACTGCGGTTAAGATCTGGTCGGATATTTTCAAATAATAAAAACACTTTCATCTGCAGAGAAAAGTGTCAGAATTCAAACATAACAGGCAGAATTGGGGAGGATTATGGAAAAGATCGTTGTGTTGGGCGGTTCATTCGGCGGACTGACTGCTGCGCTCGAAACAAAGAGGCTATTAGGCCCACAGGCAGAGGTAACGGTCATCAGTGAGGAGAACAGGTTCGTATTTCTGCCGTCTCTTCCCTGGCTGATTATGGGCTGGAGAAAGCCTGAGGACATTACGCTCAGTGTCTCTGACATCCTTAAATCTAAAGGCATCCAGTTTATCCATGAAGCAGCTCTGGCAGTAGATCCTGATCTCTCGAAGGTCAGAACAGCAACAAAAGAGTTCTCCTACGATCACCTCATCATCTCAACCGGCCCTTTTCTTTCGTTTGACGAGATACCCGGTCTTGGTCCTGATAAGGGATACACTGACTGCACCTTTACCCTTGATCACGCGGTAAGAACAAGCCAGACCTGGAAAAAGATTCTTGAAGACCCCGGCACTGTAGTAGTCGGTTCATCCCAGATGGTCAGCTGCTTTGGCCCTTCCTATGAGCTCGCCTTCGAGATGCATGCTGAATTAAAAAGATTGAAGATGCGCCATAAGGTGCCGATCATCTATCTCACGTCAGAACCGTATCTCGGCCATATGGGTGTCGGCGGCCTTGGCAATTCAAAGCGCTTCTTTGAAGAGGAGTTTGCAGACAGGGACATTAAATCACTTGTGAGTCAGGCGATTGAAGAAGTGACGCCCGGAGAGATCAGGCTGAAAGACGGCTCAAAAATACCGTTCAAACTGGCGATGATAGCCCCGCCTTTCAAGGGAGTGCCTGCGGTAGCACAACTCGGCAACCCCAGAGGCTTTATCCCTGTTGACAGAAATTATCGCCATACAAAACATAAGAATATCTTTGCAATCGGTGTGGCTATGGCAATAGCTCCTCCTGAACAGACCCCTGTGCCTACCGGAGTTCCGAAGACAGGGTTTATGACCGTGAAGATGGCAAAAACCGCTGCTGCCGCAATCTATTCAGATGTCAAAGGAACACCACCGCCGGCCATGGATGAAATGGAGGTCATCTGCATCATGGATATGGGCAACACTGCAGCGCTGATGAAGGCTTCGCCGGTGCTTCCTCCGCGTCAGGAGTCATTTACGAAAAAAGGTGTATGGGCAAAATGGATGAAGGTCGGTTTTGAGAAATACTTTCTCTGGAAGATGAAGAACGGGCAGAGCAATCTGCCGTAACAATACAGAGAAGAAGCACAGTTGCTTGCATGTCAGCTCAATGTACCTTTCTTTGCCATGTCCAAAGCAGACTTTGTGGAGGGGGTTGAGCTGGCAAATCCTGCAACCTATTACAAAGAAATTATGGTCCCGGCTGACATGAACCTTACGTTTTAAACGAATGAACTAACGACAAAAAGGCAGATTCAGTTCTTCAAATAATTTCCCCTTCAGTCCACGAAGTTTTCATTTATCTTTAAAAAAGCGGTAAAATCTGGATAGAAGATCCGAGTATTGAAATTGCCGGGGAAGAAAATGAAAGAACCTATCATGATGACCTGTCCGCAGTGCGGGAAAGAAACGGCCGCAGGAGATGAATGTCTGCTATGCGGCAATAAGATTGAATCCCTTCAGGGACTGGAAATACAGTACAGGGATTTCAAGGGTTCAGAGATGCTGGATATAAAGATGGCCTCTTCTTCGCGGCAGGGAGATGAACAGCAGACGCTCAAGCCAGCGCAGAAGAAAGATAACCCCTCGGGTACTGCTGCTCAGTCAGAAATAAAATGGCCAGACAAAAAAACGGTCTTCTTTTTTTGGGCCACAGTCGGCATCATCCTTTCGGCCCTCGCCTGGTATTATCTGCTCAGCTTCTTCCTGAAGTTCTGAGAAAACCGTTTCGTGCCATGCATAAATAAACGCCCTTGCCCCTGCACCGAATTACATAGAAAGAGCCGGGCAGATGATAGGTCTTCTCCATCTGCCCGGCTCCCGTGTACCAGACCCTTCACTTCAGTAATTCCGAAACTCCGGTCTGGTTGTGTTCTGGCATTCTCTTTCGAGTTCCTGTCCGTCTGATCTCACTTTAGAAGAAATTCAGGATGTTGTCAATTCCATAATTATAATTCTAAGGCAATGCAATATTGTCTTTTGAGCTGAAAGTCATTCCGTTGCCATGCCTGCAGGATACAGGGCATGTCTGCCTGCCACGTCCGCTCACAAATTTTCAGCAACCAGGTCTTACGCTGTCATGGGTACAAGAATCCCCGACTATTCATTTATTAGAGTAGAGATCAATAAGGGCTCAAATCCTCGCAGTTTTGCAAATAGAAGAGGGCTATTTGCAGAACTGCAAACAAATCTTCGAAAAGAATCCTTTAAAAACGTAGTGTTTCATGTTGGCATGAAGCCTGCATATATACAGGCAAGATCAACAAGCAGGAGGATACGAAGATGAAAAACAACACACTGGCAAAAAAGGGATTATACATCGGAGCAGGAGCAGGACTGATGCTGTTTGCAATCATC